>CAYOYO010000034.1:0-17025 GCA_964408195.1 uncultured Oscillospiraceae bacterium
GCTGTATGCTCTCCTCTTTGACAAACTGGCTGTTCCCTTTTAGGAATAAAGAGGTGATGTCCTGGTTTTCCGCTGGATTGATTGTGCAGGTACTGTAAACCAGAATGCCTCCTTTCTTCACATACCGGGAGGACGCAGTGAGGATCCGCAACTGCAGCTCAGGAAGGCTCTCCAGTTCCCCGTCCCATTCTTTGTACTTGATTTCCGGCTTTCTCCTTATGATACCCAATCCCGAACAAGGGGCATCCACAAGTACCCGATCGGCCTGTTCTTCCAGTTCCCCGTCGGTCTTCGCCGCATCCCAGGTGCTGGTTTCAATGATGGATAACCCCAATCGTTCCGCCTCTTTGTTCAGAAGGTCCAGCTTTTTCTTGTACAGGTCCCTGGCAAGTATCCGCCCTCTGTTTTCCATGCGTTCCGCAATATAGGCAGTCTTCCCTCCCGGGGCGGCGCAGACATCGATGATGAACTCGTTGGGTCTTGGATCCAGTAATTCTACAACCGTCATAGAGCTCTCATCCTGAACGGAAAATAACCCCATTTGATATGAGTTCGTCGCGAGAAGGTCCTCTCCCGTCACCCGAAGTGCAATATGGCTCATGCGCCCGTCCTTGACCTCATAGCCTTTCTCCGTGAGACGTTTTTTTAGCTCTTTTCTGGAATTTCTGAGCAAATTGGGCCGGATTGAAAGTTGAGGGGCAATGTTGCCTGCTGCCAGAAGTTCCTCGGTAAACTCCGGACCAAATTCCTTGAGCCACAGATTGACGATCCATTCCGCGTAGGAATACTTCAAAGAAAGATAGGCTGTCAGGTCCGATTGGGGATCGGGCAGGGCAATCTCCTGACCCGTTTTTATATAATTCCGGAGCAATGCATTCACAAAACCATCTCTCCCCTTGCAATAGCGTTTGGCCAGTTCTACGGTCTCATCTACGGCGGCATAGGGAGGAACAGAATCCATAAATGCCAGCTGGTATAATCCGATTCGTAAGACGGTACGTTCGCTCGAATTGAGTTTGTGGGAGGGGTCCCTGAGATAATGTTGGATGATATGGTCCAAATACATTCGGTTTTCCAGAACACCGTAAACAAGCCTTCTGACAAAAGCCTTCGAGTCAGGCTTTGAAACAGCAATATGATGATTTAACGCAAGGTTGGAATAGGCCTTGTTTTTCTCAATATCCAGCAGGGTGAGATATGCCGTCCTTCGATCATCGTCCATTGATTTATCGCCTCCTCGGTTTATTTTAACCTAAAACCGTACCGATTTCAATTTTATTCCCTTTAATATATTCCGCCACCTCCACCGGCGGCTTTCCCGGGATCTGAATTCTCGTGATGAGCAAATCCCCTCGTCCCGCAGCAACCAACATGCCTCGGCTCCCCACATCTTTGATGAGGCCGGGGGTGTGATTTACCGGATGATCCGACGGTTCAGCACGGAACAGCTTCATGGGAGTCCCCCCGATTAATGTGTATGCGCCCGGGCGGGGATCCATGGCTCTTATTTGCCGCTCAATAACCCGGGCATCCAGGCAAAAATCCACAAAGCTATCCTGCTTTGTTATCTTTGGTGCGTATGTGGCAAAGGAATGGTCCTGTTTTGTTCGGCCGGCAGTTCCCTCCCGGATGGAAGGAAGAGTCTCTCCCAGCAAATCTGCCCCCAAGACAGCCAATTCTTCAAAGAGCTGCCCCGCTGTCTTATCGCCGATGATGGTGTCTTTTTTGGCGATGATATCCCCTTCATCCATGGCTTCCGACATGTACATGAGAGTTACTCCGGTCTTTTGGTCACCGGAAAGGATGGCATGCTGGATGGGAGCTGCCCCTCTGTATTTCGGCAGTAGAGAGGCGTGGATATTCACGCAGCCCAGTTTTGGTATGGTGAGCAAACTTTCCGGCAGTAACTTTCCGTAAGCGGTAACGATGATGATATCCGGGTCAAGACTTTCAATATGCTGAAGAAAATCGGGATTGCCGCTAATCTTCTCAGGCTGGAGAACCGGGAGACCGTACTCCTCCGCCTGCATTTTAACCGGAGTGGGAAGAACTTTCTTTCCTCTGTCTCTTGGTCTGTCGGGCTGGGTTACCACCAGAGAGATTTCGTGACCGTCTTCCTTGATGCGTTTCAGTGGGGGAACAGCGAAATCGGGAGTTCCCATGTAGATGATTTTCATCGGTTCCGCCTTCCTACTCTTCGCCGGCATCGTCAAGCTCTTTTACTTCCAGGGCTTTATCCACATAGAGGATGCCATCGAGGTGATCGTACTCATGGGAGAGGGCTACCGCCAGCAATTCTGTACCTTCCACATAAATCTCATTCCCGTCCCGATCCAGACCTTTCATTCTGATAAACGCAGGTCTCTCCACCGTTCCGATGTAACCGGGTACGCTAAGGCACCCTTCGTCTCCTGTCTGGATTCCCTCTGCATCTACTATTTCCGGGTTAATCATCTCATATAGCCTGTCGCCCAGTTCTACCACGAATATCCTCTTCAGGACCCCTACCTGGGGAGCAGCCAAGCCAACCCCATCGTTTGCCCGCATGGTCTCCACCATGTCATCCAGCAGTTCTTTTGTCCTGTTGTTGATTTGAGTCACTTCTTTTGCTCGTTTTGTGAGGATCTCGTCGCCTTCTGTCACAATGTTTCTTAATGCCATACCTGTTACTCCTTGCTAGGGTTGTATCTATCTATAAAAATCCAAAAGGATTCACATCTATGGAAAAGTTCCAGACCTTTTGTTTTTCCCTCCGTACCTTGTTTTTCACTTCCCTTAGAGCTTCACTGTACCTGTGCCGGTTTTCTTCCGTACATTTAATGATAAGCTGATATCTGGACAAGCCTGCGGACTTGTTCACCGGCGCCGGTCTGGGGCCAAGTACATTTGTCCCTTCCGCCCTTCCCACTTTTCGCAAAAAAGCATCTTTGATCTTTTGGGCTCCCGCGGCGGCCTCCTCTTCCGTTTCCGCTGCCAGCACCAGGTAGATAAGGTCGCAATAGGGAGGATAACCTGTCTGTTCCCTGATCCTTCTTTCGGCTTCGTAAAAAGAATCGTAATCCTGCTTTGCAGCCAACTGAATGGCATAATGCTCCGGGGTATAGGTCTGTATCACCACCTTGCCGGGATCGTTCCCTCTTCCCGCCCGGCCCGCAGCCTGAGTAATCAGCTGGAAGGTCCGCTCGGCAGACCGGTAATCCGGTATATTTAAAGAAATGTCGGCAGCCACGATGCCGACCAATCCCACATTGGCAAAATCCAGCCCCTTTGCCACCAACTGCGTTCCGATGAGGATATCTGTCTTTCCTTTGCCAAACCGGGAAAGAATTCCGTCTATACTTCCCTTTCGTCTTGCTGTATCCAGGTCCAAGCGTTCGATGGCTGCATCGGGGAAAGCTTCTCCGGCCATTTCTTCCACTTTTTCCGTACCGGTTCCGAAATGGCGTATGTATTTGCTTCCGCATTCCGGGCAAACCATCGGCACCTTTTCTTTTCTCCCGCAAAAGTGGCAAACTGCTTCTCCTTCTGCCTTGTGGTAGGTCATGGAAATTTCGCATTCTTTACATCTCATCACATAGCCGCAGTTCCTGCAGGAAAGGAAGGTGGAATAGCCCCTCCGGTTCAGGAACAGAATCACCTGCCGTCTCTCATCCAGGCAAGTTCGTATCTGCTGATACAGGCTGACGCTGAAAATGCTCTTGTTTCCCTGCCGGAGTTCCTGTCTCATATCAACGATTTCTACGGTGGGCAGAGGTGCATTATTGTAGCGGTTCTTCAGGCTTATTTTTTCGTACTCGCCCTTGGCAGCCCGGTAAGTCGATGTTAGCGAGGGAGTAGCGCTACCCAGGACCACAATGCCCCCGCTCAGCTGCGCACGACGGATGGCAATCTCAAGAGTATCGTACTTCGGTGTCATGTCCGACTTATATGTAGTCTCGTGTTCCTCATCCAAGATGATGGCGCCAAGATTTTCAAGGGGAGCGAAAACCGCAGAGCGGGCTCCTATGACAACCCTAGCCGGCCCGTTTTTAATCCGCATCCACTGTTCATAACGTTCTCCTTTCGAAAGCTTGCTATGCATCACTGCCAGCTCTTCCCTTCCGAACCGTTCCTGAAAGCGGAGGATCGTCTGGCTTGTCAGGGAGATTTCCGGCACCAGCATGATGGCAGTCTTCTGAAGCCGTAAGCATTCCTCGATGATCCTTATATAGGTTTCTGTCTTCCCGCTGCTTGTAACCCCGTGCAACAGGAAAACCTTGTGCCGGGAATGACCCAGCCAAGGGGTGATTTTCTCCAGAGCCGCCTTCTGTTCCTCTGTTAATGGAGGAGCAGGCACCCCTTGTGCTGCGTCTTCACCCAAGAGGTTCTTCCCGGTTCTTCTTTTCGAGGCAGTTCCTGCAGGAGCAAAGCACTTGACGGCATCGATATATCTGCAGAAGTAACGCTGTCTCATCCAGCTGCATATCTCTATTGCATGGGTGGGGAGGGACAGGACCGGATCTTTTTTGATAATATCCTTGTATTTCTTTATATTCGGATCGGGGTTTAGGCTTACTGAGTACACATAACCGGTATACTCTCTGTCCCATGCAGTAAAAGGCACCGTTACCTTATCCCCCGGCTTCAGGCCTTCTATATGGGAACGATAGGTATAGAGCATGTCCGTATTGTCGCTGCTATTATCGATGATCAGGTTTGCATACTCCATTACAGTCTCCAAGACGGAACAGGTTGGGTGGTTTTTCCGGGCCCGTTTCTATGTTACAGCAAGTAAATTTTATTTTCGGCGCAGGTTCGCATCATGTCCGCAGGCCATATAGCCGACTGTACCTCACCAATGTGGGCTTTCCGCAGAAAGTACATGCAGAGCCTGGACTGGCCAATGCCTCCTCCTATGGAAAAGGGCAGTTCGCCGCTGAGTATCCCCTGATGGAATTCCATGTGAAGACGATCTGTGGCACCTGCCGCTTCCAGCTGACGGACCAGGGATTCTTCATCTACTCTTATACCCATAGATGAGATTTCAAATGCACACTGCAACACATCGTTCCATAATATGATATCACCGTTAAGGCTCCAGTCATCGTAATCCGGTGCCCTGCCGTCATGCTTCTCCCCGGATTTCAGGATACCCCCGATTTTCATGATGAACACCGCCCGCTTTTCCTTTGCGATGGCGTTTTCTCTTTCTTTCGGGCTCATCCCCGGGTATCGGTCTTCCAACTCCTGACCGGTGATGAAGTATATTTCATTGGGCAGTTCGGTTCGCAGTTCCCGATACAGCCGGTTTACATAATCCCCCAGGTTTTTAATGGCGTTGTATATGGTGATGACGGTCTCCTTCAGGTATTCCTCGTTCCGATCTTCCCTTCGGATCACTTTTTCCCAATCCCATTGGTCCACATAAACAGAGTGTAAATTGTCCAGATCTTCATCCCTACGCAGGGCGTTCATGTCCGTGTATATCCCCTTCCCGGGTTCTATACCATAACGGCCCAGGGCGCTTCGCTTCCATTTTGCCAGAGACTGAGGCACCTCGGCCACCATCTCGTTCATGTCTTTAATCGTAAAGGAAACCGTCCTCTCGACCCCGTTCAGGTTGTCGTTGAGACCTTTTGCCGGATCAACCAGAAGGGGAGCCGATACTCTGCGCAGCTCCAGGCCATAAGCCAGCTCCTGCTGGAAAAAATCCTTGATCTTTTTTATGGCTCGCTGGGTTTCCATGAGATCCAATGAAGGCTCGTAATTTGGTGTAAGAATCAATTTTCCTGACATAGAATCACCTCATTTTTTTGCATATTCACATCCGCAGTAGTTCTGCCGATAGAGTCCATATTCTTTGGATAGCTGTATGGATCTCTGGTATCCTGCTTGCTTTTTGAAATCCTCGTCCAGAAACAAAAGACCTTTTTCTGTTGCTAATTGATTTCCGATTTTTGAGATCCATTCAAAATTCTTGTGGGGGCTCACGGAAAGTGTTGTGCCAAAGGAGTCAAAACCCATGTTCCAGGCTTGTTGTGCTGTTTTCTCAAGCCGTAGTTCAAAACATTTTAAACAGCGGTTTCCACCTTCCGGCTCCGGTTCCAGTCCCTTAACCGTCCGGTAAAAAGAGTCCCGGTCATAAGGTCCTTCAAGAAACGCCACCCGATTTTCCCATGCTCCTGCTTCATTATACCGTTTCAAAAACACCTGCTGGGCTGTTTTTCTTTTTTCATACTCGGAATTGTCCGTTATATTGGGATTATAGAAGAACAGAGTTATGTCATATTCCCCGGCCAATCTTTCAACAACTGCGGTGCTGCAAGGCCCGCAACAGCTGTGGAGTAATAGTCGCGGTTTTATAGCCATTGCTCTCTTCTCCTTTCTCTCTTATCGGATGCAGACAGCTGATTATACCATATCCGGGCGGGCTTTTTTGTACTCTTCAAGACCTTTCCCCAGAATTTCAATCGCCCTAGCAAGGCTACCGCATTCTATGATACAAGCCAGGCGGATTTCATTCTTTCCCAGGCCTTTTGTTGCATAAAATCCTTCTCCCGGAGCCGCCATCACCGTCTCATTCTCATCGTCAAACTCTTCAAGCATATAGATCAGAAAGTCGGTTGCATCTTTTACCGGGAGTTTACACATCATGTAAAAGGCGCCTTCCGGCTTTCCACAGGTTATACCAGGTATCTTCCGGAGGGCCTCATAAGCCACATCTCTTCGCCTCTGAAATTCCTCTCTGGTTTCGTCAATGACTCTGAAGCCTGCTTCGTACAGCCCCACGGCCCCATACTGTTCCAGGGTGGATACAGACAAGCGGCCCTGGCAGAACTTGTAGATGATGCCGTAGATTTCCTTGTTCTTCGTGATTACGGCACCGATTCTGGCTCCGCAGGCACTGAACCTCTTAGAAACACTGTCGATGATGACCAGCCTGTCCAATATATCCTCAAGAAAGCCAAAACTGGTTATTTCCCTTCCATCAAAGACGATCTCACGGTACACTTCATCCGAAATGATATAAAGATCCTTTTCCTTTGCAATATCGGCAATGATGCGGAGCTCCGAAGGAGTCAGTACGGTTCCGGTGGGATTCCCCGGATTTGTTACCCATATTCCCTTGGTCCTGTCTGTAATTTTGGCTAGGATTGATTCTCTGTCAATGTGAAACCCATTTTCCACATTTGTAGTGACCGGAACCGGTATCCCGCCGGAAATGGTGAAATAGGTGTTGTAATTGGAATAGTATGGCTCAAATACAATGAACTCGTCCCCCGGGTCGGTCAAAGCCAGCATGGTCATGAGAACTCCTTCGGAAGCCCCGGTAGTGATTGCAATATCCTGGGTGTAAATTGGGAATCCATGTTCCCTATAATAACCCTCCATGGCTTTCAGGAGCTCAGGGATACCCTGGGAGGGCATGTACTCCACTGTGGGTCGGTGAAAAGCCTTTATATGTTCATAGTACTCCTCCGGGACCGGAAGGTCCGGTTGCCCGATATTCAAGTGGTAAACCTTCTTCCCGGCAGCCTTCGCAACTTCTGCATATTGATTCAGCTTTCTCACCGAAGATACTTCCATATTCATCATAAGTGTTGATAACTTTTTCATAGAATCCACCTCCTTGCTACATATTTTGTCTCGTCTTCTGAATTCTATCGGAGTATTGTACCATAATTCCATATTCATAACAAGAAAAACACATCGTCATAATGGCGGTGTGTTTTCACGCTTTTGCTTCCGGCTCCGTTCCCTCAGGCTTCCGGCTCTATCAGCTTGTCGCCTACCCTGCCGTCATTGTAATGCTTTCGGCAAAGGGATACATACATATCATTGCCACCGATTACAATCTGTTCCCCTGTCTTGACAAACTTTCCGTCCACGATCCTGGCCACCATAGTAGCCTTTCTGCCGCACCAGCATATGGTCTTGATTTCCTCAATTTTATCCGCATAGACCAGCATGTAGTAGGAACCCTCAAAGAGTTCGTTTCGAAAGTCATTCTTCAACCCATACGCCAGCACCGGTGTATCGTAGCTGTCAACGATCTCAACCAGTTCCTGCACATGGTGTTTCTTCAGAAACTGGCACTCATCGATGAGGACACAATCTATTTTTTCTTTTGCATTCTCTTCCATAAAGAGCTTCAGGAGATTTGTTTCCTCATCCACCATGGACGCCTCCCGGCTGACCCCGATCCTTGAGCTCACAACGCCTTTCCCGAACCGGTCATCCAGTCCCGGCACCAGCACCAGGACCCGCTTACCCCGCTCTTCGTAGTTATAGGCTACCTTAATCAGTTCTATGGATTTTCCTGCATTCATCGTGCTGTATCTGTAGTAAAGCTGTGCCATGATTTTTCCTGTATCTTTCTTTTCCGATGGTAACTGCCCTTTTAGATTGGTAAATCTTATGCTTTATTGTAGCATAACCTGAGGCGACTATCCACAGCTTCTTCACCCCGGGTAGCAGCCCAATACTTCGAGATAACCCCCGGAGGCGGCGGCCAGGCGGAGCCCCCTTTGAACGTTTTCATCTTCTATGTTTCCCAAAAGGTCGGCGAAGAAGCAGTATTTGTCCCCCATCATGGGTCTTGATTCGATCCGGCTCAGGTTGATGCCTTCCGCCATAAAGTAAAACAACACTTCGCAGAGGGCCCCGCTTCTGTGGGATGTACGGAAGGTTATGGTCACAGTGTCACAGGAGGAATCATACTCCGGCTGCGCCGCTATGGCGATGAAACGGGTGCTGTTGCTGTGATCGTCTGTGATATTGGATTCCAGAACCTCTAATCCATAAAGTTCCGCAGCTCTCCCGGAACCTATGGCAGCATATCGCTTTTCCCCTCTTTCTGCCACGGTGCTGGCCGCTACCGCCGTGTTCCTGCACTCTGTCAGATCCCAGGCGCGTTTTTTCAGATAAGCCGTGCATTGATGGAGTCCTTCGGGATGAGACAGAACCTCTCTGATCTCCCATATCTTTGTTCCCGGCAGAGCCATCAGGCAGTGGGCTGCATGCACTCGGGTCTGCCCCACGATGAAGCAACCATATTTCCGAAGCAAGTCATAAACCTCGCCGATGGCCCCTGTCTTTGAATTTTCGATAGGCACGATGCCGTAATTCACTTCTTTGTTCTTCACGGACGCGAATACATCCTCAAATGTCCTTTTTCCCTCTCTTTCAGCCGTCTGAAAAAGGTTCATGGACGCTTGCTCTCCCCAGGCGCCGGGAAGACCCTGGTATGCGATAGACAGGTTTCCCAATTCCGGCTTTCCGGGGGGTGGCAATAACAAATCCTCTTCTCCGTCAAAAAGAAGCTTTCGCTGCCGAAATTTTGACAACCCCATGAGGGTCCGCATAAAGGTTACCACTTCCCCTTTATATGCATCGCCTGCATTTTTTAAGGCCTTTTCCGCCACCTCCTGTTCTCTGGTTTCGTCTGTGGTAGGCAAGTTTTCGATTCTCTTTGCTTCCGCTATCTCATCGACGAGGGCCATCCTTTCCTGCAGCAGCTTGACCAATTTACTGTCCAGAACATCCAGTTCCCCTCTCACTTTCTGTATGATTTCTTTGTTTTCCATTCTGTTTCCTCCCATATTTTTATATGTCACGCATCAACGGAAAAGGTCTCCACTTATGCTTTGATTGCTTCCCTGACCCGATTGATCCTCTTCATCAAATGGTGGAAAACCTCGGGGGTGATGGATTGCTGCCCGTCACAGAGGGCTTTCTGCGGCATGTTGTGTACTTCGATGATAAGACCGTCAGCTCCTGCAGCCACTGCAGCCAGAGCGAGAGGTTCCACCAGCTGCCAGTGCCCCGTGCCGTGGGAGGGGTCTGCTATGACGGGAAGATGGCTTTTCTGCTTCAGCACGGGTATGGCCGAGAGGTCAAGGGTATTTCTCGTGGCCGTCTCAAAGGTTCGGATCCCCCTTTCACATAGGATCACCTGATCCGTTCCTCCTTTGATCAGATATTCTGCGGACATGAGCAATTCTTCAAAGGTTGAAGACAGTCCTCTCTTCAACAGTACCGGCTTTTTTAATCGTCCCACTTCCACAAGGAGGCTGAAATTCTGCATATTCCGCGCGCCGATCTGGATCACGTCCACGTCTTCTGCAAAGGCTTCCAGATGGTCCTGAGACAGAATCTCGGAAACGATGGGCAACCCGGTCTTCTGACGTGCTGCCTTGAGGAGTTCCAGCCCATCCAGCCCCAGACCGTGAAAGGCGTAAGGAGAACTTCGGGGCTTGAAGGCCCCCCCCCTTAGGAAACCTGCCCCTGACTTGGCGATGTCCCTGGCAATGGAGAGAATCTGGTCTTCACTTTCCACGGAGCAAGGACCGGCGATTACCGAGAAGTGACCACCACCTATTCTGGCCTCCCCGGCCGCCACCACTGTATCTTTCGGATGGAAGCGCCGCCCCGCCAGCTTATAGGGTTCTCGCACTTTCAGGACGGATTCCACGATATCGGTGCGGCCCACCGCGTCTGCAGACACCGCTGACACATCTCCTGCCAACCCGAGCATCCGAGCATTGCCGCCTTTGATATCCTGAACAATCAGGCCTTGATTCTGCAAGTTGTTTTTCAGCTGTTCAATGGCTTGCTCCGATGCTTCCGGTTTGATAATGATAATCATATGCCCTCCACCTTTCCTCTCAAATTGTCTATCACCCTTTTATATGCCTTCTCTCTCATGATATCAGCCCCAAGATACAGGCGGTCCGCTTCCAGTGCCTGCTCAATCAGCATGGAAATCCCCCCCAGAGTCCGAAGCTTTCTCATCTCCGCTTCCCTGAGCAGTCTTGTCTTGACCGGACTGTAAATCAAGTCACAGACAAGAGTACCCTCCTTCAAGCGGTCCAGGAAATCAAAACCTGGGAAATCTCCGCCCATTCCCTTCATGCCCAGAGGTGTAGCATTGATCAGGATATCAGTGTCTTCAGTAAAATCCCGGATTCCAGGTTCCGGAAAGGGATGCAGCCTGCATTCCAACCCATATAAACTCTGGATTTTTTGAGCAATTTTCGCTGCTTTGTCCCGGTCCCGGGCAGAAAGGTGCAGTTCTCTTGCCCCTTTCTCTGCTGCTTTCATGGCAATGGTCACCGCTGCGCCTCCCGAACCGATTACGGTTACCACAGCTCCTTTGAAGCTTTCTCCTCCGGATGCCAGAGCGCTACAGAAGCCTGTTCCGTCCGTACTATATCCCCAAAGGGCACCCTTCCGGTTCACCACCGTGTTGGCGGACCGGAGTTCTCTCGTTTCTTTGTCCGCCCTGTCCAGAAAGGGAAGGATGGCCTCTTTGTGAGGCATAGTCACATTGAAACCCCAAAGACCGGTTCCCCGGGCATCGGTGATCCATTTTTCGAGATGATCCTTTTCAATTCTTACCCTTTCATAGGATACGGACTCAACAAAGGGTTGGATTGCCGGTATGTGAATATGGGGAGAGAGGCTGTGATCGATAGGATCGCCGATTACGGCCAGTTTGATTTCCATCCGGGACAACTGTGAAATGTGAGTCAACTGCTTTAAGACCTTGCTTTTCTCCTGACCGCAGTTCACTTCAAAATCTGCATATTTTCGGTAGAGGGGAAGTCTTTCCCTGTGAAGAACGTGGAACTTATCCGGGTCATTCCGCAAGAGAGGGCGGGTATTCAGGTTCACACGTTTCAAAACATCTTCCACCGGTCTGTTCATAAAGATTACAATACCCTTTTGAGACAGCAGGTGCATGTTGATCTCTTTCGTCACCACCCCGCCGCCACAGGCGATGACTACCCCCCTACTTTGAAATACCTCCCGGACCGCCTCTGTCTCCGCACGGCGAAAGCCTTCCTCTCCCTGCTCTTCAAAGATCTGAGGGATACTTTTGCCTTGGCGAAAGACGATGAGGGAATCCAGGTCGATGAATTCCAGGGAGAGCTTCTCTGCCAGAATTTTTCCCACTGTGGTTTTGCCGCTGCCGGGCATACCGATCAATACGATGTTTTTCATACTTTTTGTGCGTTTCATTCTTTCCACCCGGTTTCGAGAATGCTGTCCATGAGACACAGGGCCAGAGCCGACTCCACCACAACCACAGCTCTCTGAACGATGCAGGGGTCGTGGCGGCCTTCCACAACGATGGTTTTGTTCTCTCCGGTCAACAGGTCTACCGTATTCTGCGGTTTTCCTATGGAGGCAGTGGGTCTGAACGCTGTCCGGAAAACCATAGGCATGCCACTGGTGATACCCCCGTTGATGCCACCGCTGCGATTGGTTCTTGTCATGATTGTATCTCCGTCATAGAGCAGTTCATCGTTAGCGCAGCTTCCTTTCATGGAAGCAAAGGCAAACCCGTCACCGAATTCGATGCCTTTTGTTCCCGGGATGGAAAAAATCATAGTAGACAAGCTGCTTTCCATGGATTCGAAGAAAGGCGAACCCAGTCCTGCCGGATGACCGACGGCAGCGCATTCCACAATACCCCCCACAGAATCCTTTTCCTCTGCAGCCTTTCGGATTTCTCTCTTCATTCTGTCTGCATTTTGATCATCCAAAAGAGGAAAATCCAATTTTGTCAAAGCTCTCAGCAAGTCGGCATCTACCCTTTCGAAGGGCTCATCGCGACAGGTGCCAATCTGGAGAATATGGGCGCCGATGCTTATGCCTCTGCTCTCTAACATTTGTCGCACTATGCTTCCCGCGAAAGTGAGGGGAGCCGTCAGCCTGCCGGAAAAATGCCCTCCTCCCCGGTAGTCATTGTACCCTTTGTATTTGATATGAGCGGTTAGGTCGGCTGTTCCCGGGCGCATCATGCCCTCCGGGTAGTCCGAAGACCTGGTATTTCTGTTGCGAATGAGGCCGCAGACAGGGGCTCCCGTGGTTCTCCCGTTGAGCAAGCCGCTTAGGATCTCAACCTGATCGGTTTCCTTCCTTGGCGTAGAAAAAGCATTCCTTCCGGGCGCCCTTCTTTCCATATGCCATTCTATATGGCTCATGTCGATGAGATGGCCCGGAGGCAATCCGTCTATGATGATACCGACCCCCGGCCCGTGGGATTCACCGAATATGGACAGTCGCAGGTTTCTTCCCCAAATATTGCTCATGTTCTCTCCTCTTTTTCTTTCCTACAGAAATCCTTCCAGAAGTCAGGATAAGATTTGTTTACGCATTCCGGGTCTAAAACGGTAACCTTCCCCCGGCTTTTCAATGAAGCCAGAGCGCCGGTCATGGCGATTCTATGGTCATTTTGAGGGTCTACAACTCCTCCGTAAAGTCGGTCAACGCCTTTGATGGTGAGGTAATCGGGCCCTTCCGTGATTTCTGCCCCCAGTGCGTTCAGAGCGGAGCTTATGGATTTTATCCTGTCGCTTTCCTTCATGCGCAACCGACCTGCCCCTTTTATTATGCTGACTCCGGTGCAGAAGCTTAAGAGAACTGCCAATGGAGGTGCCAGGTCCGGACACTGGCTCACATCAGCCGTAATCCCTACCAGCTCTTCTGCAGTAGCCCACATATTTCCGTTTTCATCTCTATGGATCTGCCCACCGCAGTCACGGATAAAATCCAGAATTGCCCGATCTCCCTGAAGAGAATCCACAGGCAGTCCTGTGCATGCCACTTCACAGCCCAAGGCTCCCGCCACCAGGAAATAGGCACCTGCCGAGTAATCTCCTTCCACCGTATAGGATGTGGCTTTGTAGGCCTGCCCGCCGGGGATCAGAAAGTTGCCCTCTCCAGGTCTTTTAACCCGAACACCGAAATGATCCATTACCTCTATAGTCATATCCACATAAGGCTTTGACTCCAGTTCTGTCGTAAGTCGGATTTCGCTATCCCCAGGAAGCAGCGGCAGAGCCATGAGCAAACCGGAGACAAACTGGGAGCTCACATCCCCCGGCATCTCATAGATTCCCGATTTAAGGGGACCTTTCAATCGGATTAAGGAACCTTCCCAAGTGACTCTCCCACCATTTTGCGTTAGAGCATATTCATATTCCTTCAAAGGGCGTCGGAGTAGCCTTCCCCTCCCCGTCATAGCCACGGGTGCTCCGCACAGCAGCGCCAAGGGCATCAGAAACCGCAATGTGGAACCGGATTCCCCACAGTCCAGAATGGTTTCTGTTCCTTGATTCTTTCCTAGTATTCTATCGCCGATCCCATCGACAACTGTAAGCGCATTGCCTTTCCGCTGATATCGGAAGCCCATCTTTTCTAGACAGTCCAGGGTAGCCGCCACGTCTTCTCCGGAAAGACCCGTGTTGATCAGCCTGGTTCCGTCTCCTGCCAAGGCGCCGCAAATCAAGGCTCTGTGGGAGAGGCTCTTGGAAGGAGGCAGATGGACGGTTCCGCCGGGAACACAGTTTATTTCCAATGCTTTTCTGATGTTCATAGTGCCAGCTCCAAAATATCCTCAAGGATGCTGTCAAGCTCTGCCTCAGCAACGGTATGGATCAAGCTTTTACCGATTGCCTTCAGCAGTATCAGCTTATGTCCCTCTTGATCCTTCTTTTTATCCATAGACATGTGGCGGACCAGTTCTTTATAATCCGCTTTCATTTTTGTAGGCAATTCGTAGACCTCAGCGATCCGCCGGAGTCTCTCTGCCGTACCTTTCGGCGTCAGACCCAGAGCTTCGCCGGTTTTCGCAGCTATGACCATACCCAACGCCACGGCTTCTCCGTGGCTGTGCGTCCGATAATTGCCTATTCTTTCGATTGCATGGCCGAAGCTGTGACCAAAGTTTAGCTTCTGTCTCTCCCCGCCGTCCCGCTCATCCTGTTCCACGAAAATCCGTTTGGTATCACAGCAACGGTAAATGATCCCATCCATGTGAGGAAGGGCCCCATCTATGCCCCCGTATTCCTCCAGCTTCTCAAAGAGTCCTTGATCTGAGATTGCACCGTATTTGATGATCTCTGCCATACCCTCTGCCAGCTGCTTTTTACCCAGAGTGTTCAGAAGGTTCGGGTCCGTGATGACCAAGAGAGGTTGGTGAAAAGCACCGATAAGGTTTTTACCCTGGGGCAAATCGATAGCTGTTTTACCCCCAACAGAAGAATCCACTTGCGCCAGTAAGGTTGTGGGTATTTGCACATATGGCAGACCTCTCATATACACCGCCGCCGCAAAGCCGGCCAGGTCCCCTACCACTCCGCCTCCGAATGCGACGATGAGGTGATCACGCAGCACATGGAGATCAGCCAGTTTCCCACAAACCCGGGCCAGACTCTCTATGGTTTTGCTGCTTTCTCCGGGGGCCACCAGTATATAGTCCATTGAAAATCCGGTTTTCATCAGTGCGGCTTCCATCCGTGACCCGTAAAGTCCCCATACCGTTTCGTCGGAGATTACCACCACATGCTCTGCTGCGGATACGGATCGAATTTGCTCACCACAGCTGTCCAAAGATCCCGTCTCTATTTGTATTTTATATGAGCCTGCCGGCAGTCTAACTTCTATCTCATGCATGTGCGGAACTCCTTTTCAATGCTCTATGAAAAAAAAGAGAGGTTCTTTGCGATGAACCTCTCTGGAAGATCGTTTCCTATTCCAAAAGTGCTGTTAGATAAGCTCCTGTGCATCGCTGATTCCATTATACCAAAAGTAACCAAAGCTAAAGTAAAAGCTTTGGAAAAAGTTGATAAAATAGTTTGCAACCTTGTGCATGGTCTTCATGGGAAAAGTCCTTCTCCTTTGAATCTTTTTCTTTTTATACCACAGGACTATGACAAATGCAAGAAAAATGTTTTCCAGAACAAGCCACGGGGACAGACCCCTTGTCAGGTTTTCCGGCCACGGGGTCTGTCCCCGTGGCTGTATTCAGGGATGGACAGAGATCTACTGCACGATTAGAATGGAATTATCTCAGACTTTGAGTTAACCAGTTATAGCATCTGATATTTCTTCATATTTCTGTGATGATTCGCATGAAGAGATGGCGAATGATGAAGGGAACACCTATATTATGATAAACCAATTCGGCAGCATGCATTATAACGCCATCGGCCCATATCTGCAAAAGCACTTCGGCTGCCGTATAGCAAAGTTGTCCATAGATGGAGGCTTTACCTGCCCAAACCGGGATGGGACAAAGGGCACCGGTGGTTGCATCTATTGCTCCGCCGATGGGGGTGGCCATTTTGCCAGCAACATTCCGGATCAGATGGGATTGCTGTCACGAAAATGGCCGGACAGCAAATACATTGCTTTTTTTCAAAGTTTTTCAAACACCTATGGCCCTGTCGATATTCTACGTCAAAAATATGAGGAAGCTCTGGCCTTTGCCGATGTTGTGGGGCTCGCCATTGCCACAAGGCCGGACTGTCTACCGCCTGAAGTTATGGAACTGCTTGCAGAACTCAATCGGAGAACCTGTTTATGGGTCGAGTTAGGATTTCAAACCGTGAAGGATGCCACCGCATTACGAATCAACAGAGGTTATCCCCGCTCTGTATTCGATGATGCGATGGATAAACTCAAAAAAGCAGGCATCCGCACCGTAGTCCATCTGATTTTCGGTCTTCCCGGAGAAACTCATTCCGATATGATGGAATCGGTATATTATGTGGCTGATAAAAAACCTTTCGGCATAAAATTTCATCAGCTGTACATCGTGGAGGAAACCGAAATTGCCCGGCTCTATCCGGGATGCCTGTGTGTAATGGAAAAAGAAGAGTATATCAGTTTGATTGTCGATTCTCTGGAGATCCTCCCACCCGAAATCACAATACACCGTGTTAATGGGGATCCCCTTGAAAAGGGTCTTATCGCGCCCCTTTGGAGTCTGGACAAGAGGTCAATCCTCAATGGGATCCAGAAAGAATTTAAGTGCCGAGGCAGCTTCCAGGGCAGCCGGCTCTGATATGCTTTTGTAAAGATGTGTCCCCGCTGCTCCAAAAGCGGCCACGGGGTCTGACCCCGTGGCCGCTCTTTATCCTGTTAAATTATAAAGTCTGAATCGTAAATTACAGCACCCTTGTCGTCATAAGCCTTAAGGCCCACGAATATTTCGCTGAATAATACATCGCTATCATTCTCACCTTCCCATAG
>CAYOYO010000035.1:0-16901 GCA_964408195.1 uncultured Oscillospiraceae bacterium
CTTCTATCCCTTTCCGGCTGCCGGAAGGGTACAGCTTCTCCATGGTTCTGTCCCCGGGGAAGATAGCGGACACCTGACCGTACCAGCCGGCGATAGCCCCGTGGACCATAGGGATTCCTTCTTTTTCACAAGCGTTTTCCAAAATCTTTCTGGTGTCTGCATTGTCCAGGGCATCCATGACCAGATGATGACCCCGGATTAATTCCGGACAATTGCTTTCATCAACCATTGTATGGAGGGCTGTCACCCGGATATCCGGATTTATCTGCAGTATTCTCTGCCTGGCTGCTTCCGCTTTACTGTGTCCTAATAAATCCATGGTGCAAAGCAGCTGCCGGTTCAGGTTGGTCTCCTCAAAGACATCGCCGTCCACGGCTGTGATATGCCCGATTCCCAGCCGGCCCAGTTCCTCAATAATAAAGCCCCCCAAACCGCCGCAGCCCGCAACAAAAACCTTAAACTCTCTAAGTTTTACGTTCTCCTCCGGGGAAAGGGTCTTCATATTTCTTTCATAACGCTTGCTCATACCAAACCGGCTCCTTTTCCGCAAAGCATCATCCACCGGCCGCCAGACGCAGGATTCTGATTTCATCTCCGTCTTGCAGCGTGCGGACCGCGTACTCGCCGGAAAGAAGTTGAGCTCCGTTGATCCACACTGCAACGCGACAGCTGTACCCGGCAGACTCCAAGAGGGAATTGACGGTGGTGCCCGAAGGCACCACCATTTCTTTTTTGTTTACTGTAACTCTGATATCCATTCCAATCCCAGTCTCTTTATGGTTTCGCTCTTTGGTGCGGCGGTATCCCGATCCCAACCTGCAAGATCGTAATAGGCATCCAAGGCTTTCTCAAAATCTTCTTTCGTTATATGAGTTCCCTCATTGGGCCCGCCTTGCATCGGCAGAAAAGCTTTTGGAGGAAGGCCGTCATCCTTGCGACCAAAACCCTCTCTTATATTGAACAGCCGCATCATGTTCAGTCTGCGCTCTCCGATTTCTTGATGCTCTTCAATGCTGGTCTCCCAGCCGATGCCGTATTTGCAGTAATCCACAAGTTCCTCGGGTCCGTACATCTGCCAGGCCGGCCCCCACACGAACTGACACAGGCAGAGTGAGTCCATCATGGAATAGTATTTCTGGGTCTCAAAGGCGAACTTGGATTTATTTGCATCCAAAACACCGTAAGCATCGCACTTCTCGAAAGAGGCCAGCAGGTTGGGCCAGATCCAGTTCTGGTCGTCGTCGGGTGCCATCAAGGCCGGATCGTGTTCTGAGGATTGGTGGTCAGCTCCAAAATTGTTCACCGCGTAGTTGATGGCAAGATTTGGTTTCATCTGGACCATATGAGCAGGCCATTCCTGTCCCTTTGTTGCAACCACCAGCTCTTCGGCACCCTTTCCGATGATCCCGGCAGCCCTCACGCTTCCCAATGATAGCAAGGCCCCGATGCCTTCCTCTCGGTAAGCCATCTTCTTCAGCAGTTCCGGGTAGACAGCGCTGTTTCCGAACCGAAGGTCGAGGCCGTCGGTATCCTCTTTTGTCAGAATCCCTTTCTCGTAGCAGTCCATGGCCCAAGCTATGGTGGCACCGCAGGAAATCGTGTCCATTCCATACATGTTGCAGTATTGATTGGCCTCACAAACATCTTCTAGGTTGTTGCTTCCGCAATAGGACCCGAAGGTTGCGATGGTCTCATATTCCGGCCCGCCGTAATAAGGGTCTGCCTTCCCGGGTATCGTAACCTCCCTTTTGCAGCGAATGGCACAGCCAAAGCAGGTATCCGTTCCGGATAATACAGTCCTTCTCATGGTTGACCCGTATAAGTTTCTTGCTCCTTCCAGCACACCGGAACTCCAGTTAAACGATGGTAGGAAGCCTTCTACATCATGGGCTCCCACTACGCCTGCGGAACCGTTTTTCGCGGTATCCGCTATGGCCTCGTTGGCAGCCATGCGCTCTTTTACATTCAGGGTCAGAGTTTTCATGCCATCCGGGTCAGCCGGCTTCACAGGAGCTTGTCTTTTCACCACCAGGCCCTTCAGGTTCTTGGATCCCATGACGGCACCCATGCCGTTTCTCCCGTTTGCCCGGCTTCTCCTGTGCATGATATTGGCAAAGAGAACACCGTTCTCGCCGGCGGGACCGATCAGGGAACATTCTATTTTGTCGGTATCCAGATCCTCTTCAATCTGCCGTTCCGCATCCCCGGTAACTTTACCCCAAAGATGGGAGGCATCCCGCAACTCCACTTTTTCCTTGTCGATATACAAGTAGACCGGAGACAAGGACTTCCCGGTAAAGATTACCCCGTCGTAGCCGTTGCTCTTGAGCTGGGCGGGGATGTAACCGCCCACCTGGGAGTCGCCAGCAGTTCCCGTCAACGGGCTCTTTGCGGTGACGCACATCCGGCTCTGCCCGCTGATGGGAATCCCTGTCAGCGGAGAAACGGTGAAGATCAGAGGGTTCTCCGGTGACAGGGGATCCGTTCCCGCCCGGATATTATGGAAAAGCAGGTACATACCCAGTGCGGATCCTCCCGGATACTTGCGATAGGTCGCTGCGTCAAGAGTTTCCTTGCGGATGGTTTTATCGTTTAAATTTACATAGATAAGCTTTGCACTTTCAATCATACTTTTCACCCTTTTCGATTTCAATTTTCAATTACGACCCTAGCACCAATTGCATTTCCTTTGCTTCCGGGAGGTGTTGTCTTTCTGCCACGAGGAGCGTTTTAATAAAGGAATGCCTCCATCGATATGGGGGCATTCCGTTTCAAAAGGTGCTTCAACCTCCTGAGATTTTTGAATATGCTTTGAGTTCGTCACCGTCTTTCAATCTGTCATAGATCATAACCCGCATGCCGTTTACAGCGACAAATCCGAAATTATCGATCTTTGTCCAGTCGATGCCGGAAAGTCTCAACGCTTCTTCCGCGGTGCAGTCGTCGGGAACCTCAACGACTCTCTCCCGCTGCCCGTCGAAATACCTGGTCAACGTCCCCCTTAATGTAATTGTTATTTTCATTTCCGGTTATCATCCTCCCGGCGGACATGTCTAGTCTGTGTTGGTGCAGGTATTTTATACACTATCGGTTTCGTGGGCCCGCGGGGCGGTTTCTTACAGGGTGGCAATCAGGCTGTCCGGAAGCATTCCGTTTGCATCCCATCCCATCACTGCGTAATACTGCTGCTTCATATCCTCAAAGGCTTCCTCCGGAATTTTCTGTCCCGCTGCAGGTCCGCTCTTCAGTGTGTCGTTAAAGATACGTTTGGGTGCGGTGTCGTCCTTTGCGGAAAATCCCTCTCTCTGGTTGAAAGCTCTCGCCAGGTTGATGACCCGGGTACCCACTTCTGCCATATCTTCTGCAGTCCATTCCTTCCCCGTCACAAGAGTTAAAAGCTCTGCCATAAGATCCATGCTGAGGGTGGCCCAGAAGTCACAGATGCAAAGGCTGAATTTCACTGCATTGAACTGTGCCAGATTGAACACCATCTCGCCCTTGCCTTCAGCAGTGTAGGGAGGAATGGAAGCGGCAAACACTTCTTCGTTTGGTGCATAAGCTCTCATGTGGCAGGCTCCACGGTCGGAAACCGCATAGGCCAGAGACATGCCCCAGGAACCCCGTGGTTCATATTGGGGATATTCGAGACCCTTTACCTCCATGGCAAAGTCGGCTCCTCCATATTTTTGAGCCAGCTTTTTCACTCCCATGGCCAGGTCTTTCCCAACGCCTTCTCCTCTTGCCATAAGTTTCAGATACTCGATGTATTTGTCCATCTCCCCAAAGCGGATGCCGAAATCATGGATGCCTTTTTCCGTCATCTCCATGGCCCAGATAATCACGTCACCGGAGCTGATGGTATCCAGTCCCATATCATCTGCAACCTGATTTGCCTTGACGATGGCCTCCGGGTCGTTGTTTCCCGCATTGGGTCCCGTTACGGCAATGGTCTCGTATTCAGGTCCTTCACAAAAGGCATCACCGATCTTCAGGAAATTGCCGCAACCCAGGCCGCAGCTGCCGCAGCCTCTTTTGCCTTCCAATTTCTCCATGAGCACTTCGCCGTTGTAATCGGTCCACTTTTCATCGGTGGTGTCCGAAAAATTCTTATATGGGAGTATGCCTCCATCCTGACAGGCTTCCAGAAATGCGGTAGTACCAAGATCAAAGACAAAGGTGTTGTCCTCCAGCAGGGTGTCTTCTCTTTCGATTTCTGCGATTCTTTTCACCGCTTCGGCGATGTTGGGAATCTTCACACTGCCGGTTCCCTTTACTACGACAGCCTTGAGTTTTTTGCTGCCCATGACAGCACCCATGCCACCTCTTCCGGCCTGCCTGTAATAATCCGACGTGATGCAAGCCATGCCGCACAAAGTCTCCCCTGCAGGTCCGATGGTCAATACACTGTAATCGTGATCGTATTTATCGATGAGAATGGCTTCTGCCTCGTGGCATCCCTTTCCCCAGAGGGCAGAACCGTCTTCGAAGCTGATCTTGTCGTCCTCAACGAGAAGGTATCCCGGCTGATCCAGTTCCCCTTCGATGATGATAGCATCATAGCCCGCATACTTGATCCGCAGGGCGGAATGACCGCCTATGGAGCAGTCGCAGATGGTTCCCGTGGCGGGAGACTTTCCTGCCACAGCCAGCTTTCCCGAGCAGGGGACAGTGGTTCCGGTCATGGGGCCGGTCATGAAAATCAGTTTGTTTTCCGGAGACAGCGGATCGATGCCCGGCTTCAGCTCTTCATAAAGGTATTTGATGGATAGCCCTTTGGAGCCGATGTATTTTTCTGCCCAATCCATGCGAAGGGGCTCAGTCTTTGCTGTTTTGTCACTCAGATTTACTCTGAGCACTTTGTTTTGATAACCTAACATGCTTTTGCCTCCTTCCTACTCAAAGGTCAATGCGCCTTGCGGGCAGACCTTAACACACATGGGATCTCCGTTGCAGGTGTCACATATGTAAGATTTTTTCTCTCTGAGCCGGACCACTTTTTTGGGACATTTTGCTGCACAGGTTCCACAGCCTATGCAAACATCGTGATCCACCAAAATCTTACCATCCATGGAAATAGCGCCGGTAGGGCAGTTCTTGAAGCAGATTCCACACAAGGTACAATAAGAATCCTTGTATTTCAGAGCGCCCCCCTTGTCATAATACGTCTCGATAAAAACCCGTGCCCTAGAAGGTGCAAATTCCCCCTCATGTGTTGCAGAACAGACCTGTCCGCACAACTGGCAGCCTATGCACTTTTGTTTTGAAAACTTTAGTCTCTTCATGTGAAACCACGTCCTTTCCAAGAGTTGTTTTCTTACAAATTCTCTTCTGATCTCCTTTGCGCACTGGCAGGCTGAGGAATCACTTCCGCAACCCTATCGTTTTCATCGCCATCATTTATCTATGGGCAGTGAAAATCGGAGACATATTTGATGAGCGCATCAAATTACAGATGCTTAAAATATACAATAAATTCAGTCAATTGTCAAAGCTTTATGCATTGTCTGACATTTTTTTGTCAGAGGGTTGTTGCTGTTCGCACCTTATCCAAACCGAGCATTCCGACTGTTGTGCTCAGTTGTTTTTTTCATTCTATTCTTGTATACTGTGAGTATCGATTTCCCTTCGCAGGTGCTGTTCATAAGCACCCTATCATTGCTAGATGCGTCCATTTTGAGGTAATATCATGCGGAAAGAAACGCTGCGGCCGGTCTGGGCAGAAATTGACCTTGACTGCATCAAACACAACATCACAAAGATTAAGGAAAAGGTGGGCAACACCCCCATTATCGGCGTTGTGAAGGCGGACGGCTACGGCCATGGAGCCGTGGAGGTATCCCGGGTCCTGCTGGACAACGGTGTTTCCTCTCTGGCTGTCGCCACCCTCAGCGAGGCGATCCAGCTTCGGGATTCCGGTATTTCGATCCCCATCATCATGTTGGGCCTCACCCCCTGGCATTACCAGAAAACGCTGATCGATTATGACATCACTCCCGTTGTGGCCTCTTATGCGGACACCCGGGCGCTTTCTTCTCTGGCTGCGGAGGCCGGAAAGACCATAGAAGTTCTCGTGGCAGTGGAAACGGGCATGGGAAGAATCGGCTTCATGCCAAATAAGGAAAGCGTCAACGAAATCCTGGGGATCAACGGGCTTCCCAACATATGTATCAAGGGCATCTTTTCCCACTTTGCCACGGCGGACGAAGGGGATAAAAGCTTCTCCCGGCAACAGATTGACAACTTCCATGGGTTTTATCGAGACCTTGCCGATGCCGGTGTCCCCATTCATTTCAGAACTCACGCAAACAGCGCGGCTGTGATGGAACTGCCGGAAGCTTGGTTTGATGCAGTGCGCCCCGGCATCATCCTTTACGGCTGCTATCCTTCTGACCAGGTGGACAGAAGCCTGCTTGATCTGAAGCCGGCAATGAGCCTGAAAGCCAACATCGTCTTCCTCAAAAAGGTCCCTGCCGGAACCTCCATCAGCTATGGCAGGCATTTTGTGACTGAGAGAGAAAGTCTCATTGCCACCATTCCCATAGGCTATGCCGACGGTTACCCCCGGTTCCTTTCGGGAAAAGGTCGGGTGCTGGTCCACGGCCAATTCGCTCCGGTGGTGGGAAACATCTGCATGGATCAGTGCATGGTGGATGTGACGGATATTCCCGACGTGAGAAAATATGACGAAGTGGTGCTGATGGGCTCCCAGGGAGACAACCGAATTTTGGCTGACGAGATCGCTGAAAAAACCGGCACCATCAATTACGAGATAGTCTGCCGGATCGGTAAGCGAGTGCCTCGTGTCTACATTAACGCAGAGTAGAACCGTCAATTAGCCCGTACTTGGTCTTGATTCGTTCCAGTTTGTCAATCATGGGCCCTGACAGCAGGAGCAGGAAAATCACGGTGGATGCGGAATGGACCAGATTGAACGCCAGCCCGGCTCCATAGGTGACAGCTACAAGCTCCCAGCTGATGCTACCTGCCCAGGCAAGTACAGAGCTCAGATCCATGATGCCACCATAGATGAAAAAGGTAGAAAGCCCTCCAAACACACAGAGAGAGGCTTTCGTTTTTTTTAGCATTCCCTTTTGCACGAGGATCCCTGCCAGATAGCCTATGAGTCCGAAGCAGAACATCTGCCAGGGTGTAAAGGGACCCATCCCGAAAAAGAAGTTGGACACCAGGGCTGTCATAGCCCCCACCAAAAATCCGGCTTCCCCGCCGAAGCACACTCCCGCAATGATGATCAACGCGATAACGGGCTTGAACTGGGGCACCATGAAAAAGGCCGCCCGCCCAGCTACGGCAATGGCGGTAAGGACTGCAATCATAATGATCTCCCGGGCTTTCGGCTTCCTGCCTTCAAAGCTTACGAAAAAAGGAATCATGGTATAAATGACAAGCAGCAGGCTGATGAAATAGTATTTCCGGTCATCTAAAAATACCACGCCTCCGATTATAGTTGCCGGTACGATAACAAGGAACAATATGGCTCCAAGTATGGTTCGTTTCTTCATACTTCCTCCTGTCCCGGATTCTGCCGACACAACGATTCCTCCTGTTGCAGGTTTTTCCGGCATAATGTCACAACATCCCGGACGGTTACCGCATTTTCGAAAAGGTGGCGGGACATGCGGTTGGCAGCGGTTGTATAAAAGCTGTTTCCGGAAAAAAACCGGTTGGGTGTGTTTGTGGTAACGATGTTGCCGTCGAAAAACATGGCACAGAGGTCTCCGTGAGAGGCACAGAATTCGATGTCGTGGGATACCATAACAATGGTAGTGCCTTCCTCCACCAACTGCCTCAACAGCTTGGCCAGCTTGCCTTTATAATGGTTGTCAAGTCCCTTGGTGGGTTCGTCCAGCAGCAGCAGCTCCGGATCCGAGAGCAGCACCTTGGCCAGGGCAACCCTCTGCTGTTCCCCCCCGGAGAGGTCATAAGGGTGGGCTTCCAACAACTCTGTGATTTCAACCCGCTCCGCCATGGCCTGCATTTTATCCTCTTTTTCTTTTTGTGTTCGGATGTTCGCTACTTTCCCGTCCAGTGCTTCCAACAGGTCCAGCGCCACGGTCTTTTCCACGAAGAGGGTCTGGGGGTTCTGGGGCAGAATGACCAAGTTTTTTGCGATGTGACGCCCTCCAAGCTTTGCGGTGTTTTCTCCATTGACGATTACCTTTCCCCGGTAAGGCTTATTGATTCCGCCTATGACGGAGAGAGCAGTGGTTTTGCCGGACCCGTTACCACCGACGATGCAATAAAGCTGTCCCCTCTCCACTTCCATAGAGAGACCTTTGATCACATCCGCATCTTCTCTGCTGTAGCGGAACCATACATCGGAAAGCTTTATAAGAGGTTCTCCTTTTCTGGGGGACTGCCGGCTTTTCTCGGGTTGCGGGTCTTTCTCAGGTTGCGGATTTTTCCCGGAGCTGCCGCTGTTGCCGATTTCCCGCGGATCCGGAATGGAGAGCCTGGTAAGCTGTCTTCCTGTGAAGATATCCGTCAGCCATGTCCTGCCCTCCCGAACGGTGATGGGGCTTATAGCGCCTTCCTCATGCCCTTCTTCTGCCTGCGCCACCATCCTGCTGTGCTTCTTCAGGTTCTCATAGACCTGCATGGGAGCGGGCATGGCTGCCAGCATGGGATGATTGATTTGAGCCAGGATACTGCCCACTTTTCCCGGCGCATCCTCCCTGAGAATCTTGCCCTTTTCCATGAGAATTACCCGGTCCGCCATGGGAAAAACATCCTCCAACCTATGCTCCGTCATGATGATTGTAGTACCGATCTCCCGGTTGATCTTCTTTACCGTTTCGAGGAAATCTGCGGCAGCGATGGGGTCCAGCTGGGCGGTAGGTTCATCCAGTATCAATACATCCGGTTGCATGGCCATGACGGAAGCCAGATTCAATGTCTGCTTCTGCCCGCCGGAAAGCCGGGATACATCCCGCATGAACCAGCTCTGAATGCCGAAAAAATTCGCCATCTCGGCAACTCTAAGGCGGATCACTTTAGTGTCATAGCCCAGACTCTCCAGACCGAAGGCCAGCTCATGCCATACCTTGTCGGTGACGATTTGATTGTCGGGGTTTTGGAGCACGTAACCGATGCGGGATGCCTGCTCCCGGTGGCTGATGGTTTCAATGGGGCGGCCATAAAACAGGATTTCTCCTTCTCTCTTGCCATGCGGGGCCAGCATGGTCTTTAAGTTTCGCAGCAAGGTGCTCTTGCCGCAGCCGGTCTGACCGCATACCACTATAAATTCACCGTATTCAACCTCAAAGCCTATATTGGAAAGAGCCGGCTGCTCTCTTCCCGGATATGTAAAGCTTAAATCTTTGATTGTAAATGTGGACAATTGTTTTCCTCCAAGATGATGCAAACTTCAGATTCTTGATTGCAAACGCCGCCACTTTACGGCTTCACGGACATTGATGAGAATCGGTGTAAAGCAGAGCAAGGTATAACTCGCATATGTTAGGATACCGAACGGGGTAACGGTCCCTGCCTTTATTTGGGGGAAGTATTGGATGCTGTTCTCTCCTGCAAACCCGCTGACGATTACCATTGCAATCAGAAGACAGATGCTGATAAGAGCCATCCGATCCCTGCTGTCAAAGCGATAAACGGCGAAGCTGCTTCGCCCCGGGAGCCCGTAACCCCTGGATCTCATGGAGTCTGCGGTATCGATGGCGTTCTCCAATGCCCAGCTTATCATGATAGAGAGGATCTTCATCCCATGTTTCGCTCTTTCCCGCAGAGTCCCGTCGGAAATATCCCTTCCAATGCATTTCTGGCTATCGGAGATCAGTCGAATCTGGCTTTTGAACTTGGGTACAAACCGCAGAACCATGGAGAGGATCATGGACAGGGAAGGAATCAATCGTCCGAAAAGATACATGAGCTTATCCGAGGTCATCACCACATTTACGCAGGAAAACCACAGGATCACCGCTCCGAACATCACTGCAATCGCGACACCGTATAGTACGGACTCCAAAGTCAGTGGATTATCTCCCATGTACCTCAGAATCGTCATTCCCCTGTGATTAAACAAGGGATTCACCGCACCGGCGACGAGCATCATCGGAAGCAGGAAGATCAGAGAAAATTTCAACGTCCTCTTCCCGTTCAGGCTGGCTGCATAAACGAAGGCACCCCCCATAGAGATGGTTAAAAACACCGGATGCAAAAACACCATGCCGAAGCTAATCACAGCACAGAAAAAGGTCAAATTTACTATGGGATGATAGGTGGAAAATGTGTCTTTCACTGTTTCTCCTTCGTCTTCAGCATGTTGTACATCATCGTGGCTGCTTCGGCTCTTGTAGCATTTTTTAACGGTTGGAAGCGGAAGCTTCCGTCCGCATTCTTTATTCCGTTGAGGATGCCCTCCTGCTGCATTGATTTAACAGCGGCCCTGGCATATTCTGCAATTTGCGGATGGTCGGTAAAGGTCAATTCGGATGCCTTATGTACGTATTCGTTCTTTGCCACTTTATCATTATAGTTTTTGAGCATAACAGCAATGTCCTGTCTGCTAATTTTGTCATCAGGCTTAAAGTGAAAGCTTCCGTCCTTATTGGCATAGCCGCTGACGATGCCCGCTTCTTTGGCCCAGGCCACAGAAGGTCCGTACCAGCTGTTTATATCCACATCCCCGAAGGGCACCGCTTTGTATGCAGTAAGGTCCGCTCCGCTCATTCTTGCAAGGACGGAGACAAGCATGGAGCGGGTCAGAGGGCTGTTGGGCGAGAAGGTTTTCGCGCCGGTACCGCTGAAAATGCCATGTTCATAGACAAATTTCACCGGGTTGTAGAACCAATGGATGCTGTCATCCTCGGCCACATCTGCGAAGGGCCATTGGGCCAGCGTTTCATCATATCCTATCACAAAAAAGGATAAGTGGTCCACGGTGAACACAACCTTGCCGGCAACCGGATCATAAACCCCTTCCATCCGCACCAGATTCCCTTCTGCATCCAGATGATACACTACGATGCCCGAAGGACGCTCCCCGTCTTTCAGTGTGTACGGCAGAGATATGGTAAGTTTGCCGCCAAACTGTGAAATGTTCTTCTTGCCGGTGGAAATTTTGATATCATACACCGGACAGTCCCCTACGGCCTCCCTTTGCTTTACACTCAGGTTTTTGCCTGAGGCCTGTTCTATGGTAATCTCCAACGAATCCCCGGCCAACTGATCCACTAATCCGACTAACGCATCCTTGTCAAAGGAAATGTTGCCAAGCGCAAGGCCAACGGTCCAGCTATCCCTGCTTCCGGCCTTCATCTCTTTCAAGACGGCATTCAGTTCCTCTTTCGCTATGGAACCCGTCTGTTCAACAACCTGTGTACCGCTCCATTTTGAAGAGCCGCTTTCCTTTGTGTAGTCCTTAGTATAAAACCACACCAAAGCATCCCCTGCTTCCAATTCGTAGGATGCGGCAGAGCTGAGGATGGATTCGTCGCTGTTCACCTTGAAAAGCCAGCCGCTGGCCGGTCCGTCATCAAACTCGTGAACCCCTTGGATCGAGGAAACATAACGCTTGCTGCTGTCACTGTACCCGATGCTCAGACCTGTACGCCGGAGAAGATCCAACGCAGTCATGCCTTCATAGTGGGTATAGCTTGTCTTCGAAAAGAAGGTCTCATTGTCAGGTCCGATTACCCGGATGGATACCTTGGGTACATTGTCGCCTGGGGTTGAAGGCACATTTCCTCCTGCACCTTCCGCAGTGATCCGGATCTCATATCCAGGAGCCAGTCGGATTATAGAGGGAATGCCGTCTCCTCCCGATTTATAAATCTGCAACGTGTAACTGCCCTCGCCGGCATTGGCGGCGGGGACGACTGCCTGACCATTTTCATCAGTGGTGGTGACAAAAGCCCGGTCTGTCCCTGAAGCCCAGCTTAAAGCTGCTCCTTCAATAGGCCGTAAGGCCAGATTCCAGCTGCTGTCATATTGGTACGATGTGAATGTAAGTTTCACATCACCGTTTCCCTGCAAGAGACTTTCCACAAAGGGATAGGTAGCCGTGGAGCCGCAATATACGATGATCTCGTCGTTTTCCGATATCAATGTTGTGGGAAGGACCCAGTCAGACCCGTCCAGATATTGCTCCTTGTTCAGGGTATACATCCAGTAACGGGACGTAGCAAACGTGGTATCATTGGCAACATTATCGATAGAAAGAATCTCTACTCCTCTGGTTTCAAATGGGACGGCGCTGTGTTCCAGCACCTGTGTGATGGCATCGAACACCGTCAGCAAGGACTGGCTTCCGGTAACGGTGAATGCGCTGTTGTATAAAATATTACCGTCGATTCCCTCCACCCGGATACTTACGGGAACCGCCTGGTCCAATTCGCCGGCGGTAAGGGTAAACGAGGCGGCTGAGCAGTCGGTTGTCCCTTCAGGCCAAAGGATTTCAAAGGTGTAGCTTCCGGCTTCCACAGGAGTAAAGGTATGGACAAAAGGCAGATTCTCTTCCACGGTATACACTTCAATGCCGTTGATGGTCAGTTTTGTCCCCGTCGCAACAACGGCTATCTCCCCAGATTCTAAAGAGACCACACTAAGGGAAAGAGTAACCTCTTCGCCGATGGTTACCTCCTCCTTGTTTGCAGAAAGGGATGCCAGATGAGTGACAGAACCCGGCAAAGCCAGAAGCTGCTGACCATCTTCCATGGTGGTTTCATTGATACGTTCCGGGTCCAACTTACTTCCGTCAATATAATAGTTGTACCCTGTCAGGTCTGTTCCCTCCGCTGCAGCCTTCGCCACAATCTGGGAGATGACAGCATCTCCACCGGTTGTCAATGTGCTAAATGCCATTCCGTCAGGACCTTGTACCATAACGCTTACGCTGATGTATCGGACAGGGTTTTTCTCAAGGGAAAGGAAGAGAGACGCCCCGGCTACCGCCTCAGCCAGGGCTGCAGTTGCCTGTTTGGTGTAATAGGGGTCCGATTTGGTCCGGTCCGCCCAAGGGGAATAGAATCCTCCGTCGGCTACCTGATAGCCTATAAGCTCCGCTAAGGCTGCCTGGTAATCTTCGCTTTCCCGGGAAATCCCCAGGGCATTGTACCCGAAAATGGCAAAGGCGGCGGCCCCGGCGTTGCCGTAGCTTCCGTGGGTCACTTTATCATACTTCAGCCCGGCGATCAGGGCCTCCCGTTCCAGGGTCTCCGGCCAAAGTGCAGTGCCAAGGTAGGGCGCCAGGGCTACAGCGGCAGCTCCTGTATAGTCTACCCCCGGATACGGATACTGGCTGCTGTAGTAGAAATTGCCCTCTGTCTGAAAGCTCATAAGATAGTCTATGGCTTTCTCCGTGTTATAGCTGACCTTATCTTCCGGGTTCAATACATTCCTGTTGTACAGATCCAGAGCAATCATCGCCCAGGCCTGTTGGTTTGACATTTCGTAGCCGAAGCTTCCTGTGGTCGCTGACTGTTTTGCCACAAGCTGGGTTGCCAAGGCCTTATCCGGAAGATACCCTTTGACCAACTGGGTGATAAAAGCATCCGCATAATCGGAAGGCATGGAATTATCGTTTATAGCCTTTGTATCAGGCAGCACATAGTCGGTAAGGTCCTCACAGGCACCATGGATGGCCATAAGCTCCCAGAAGTCCAGGAGTCTTCCCTGTTGACCTGTCTTGTAGTAATCCACCGCCTTATCCAGTGCCGTTTCTGTTGATGAGGTTGATTCGGAATCAAATCCTGTTGCAGCAAAAGCAAAGTCCCCTGTAATCGGGCTGAGCCCCAGACAGCCCGTCACCACGATAAGAGCCAACATCAAAGCCGAAACTCTGCGCCATCCTCCGCTTGATAGGTAGTTTCCTGACATGTGACAATCCTCCTTAAGTCTGTAATCTAAACATAATCATATTTATATTCTTTGAAGGAGCAGAGGCAACAGCACCGGATTACCGGTTCCGCCGCCCCTGCAAGATGAAAAGCTACGGAGTAACACCCACGTCTCTTCCCTGATCGCAGGTGTAGACCCACTCTATGGTGTCGCCATCCTTGGGATAGCTGCTACTGCTGCCATAACCCATGCCCTTGCCGTTGATCATGTAGGTCCAACCCGACAGTTCTCCCGCGTCGAACTCATAAAGGTTGTGGATTCCTTCTACATATTTGCTTTTTAGAGCCGGATTGGAGTTGGATTCCATGTGGATGCCTTCCTGTTTGGTGACGCGAAGGAGGATGTCAAAGACGCTTTCTCCCTCCGTGAAACTCACTTCAGTGACGGGATAAATCCAGCCATCCTGCGGTAGAAGTTCCACGATGCCGGCATCGATGCGATCCAGGTTGTCGAAGACGGTGCTGCAACGGATGGAAAAGGTGCACTTAAATGCTTGATCCTTTTTGTCGGCATTCTGCGCCGGTGTCTGTAAGGATGTAATACCTTCTGCTTCAACCCCGTCGACAGTTTGATCACCAAAAGCACGCTTGTTGTTCGAAGCTTCAATCCCGCGGCTATTATCTTCTATAATACTTTCACTATCTACCTCTTTTTCGGCAGCTACTTGTGAATCGGTAGCCACTTGTGAATCGGCTGTTACTTGTGAATCGGTAGCCGAATTAGCCTCAGTAGATTGACCGCAACCCACCATTGTCCCTGCAATAAGCAGGGATATTAATAGTAACAGTATTAAAACTGACCTTCCTGAACTTCTCATTTTGATATCCTTCTTACCCCACATTCCCATTGTCGTCCTCAGTGCAGCGAATGATCTTACCCTGTGATTTTATTACGCGGTTCTTATCCACACTCCGAATGTGCAAAATTTCAATTAATGTGTGCTTGATCACACTTTCTCGCTGAATCTGAGCAAAATTTCAATTAATGCGTGGGAATATGTAATAATATTACATATTCTACTCGTACTGCTTGAACTTTTACGCAGATTCAACGATTCTGCCCTGTTTGAGAGCGCATAACTTGAAATTTTGCGCATTTCCCGGGGGAAATGACCTTTCGGCCTGCTTCCCCTCTCTCACTCCTTGATAATAATAGCGGTGTTTGTCTTTCCATCCCAGGTCACTTCCGCATCCAGACTTTCAGATATAAACCGTACAGGAACCAAGGTACGGCCGCCTTCAATCACGGCGGGTACATCCAGTGACACCGGCACTCCGTTGACATAGGCAGTGTTGTCGCCAATCGCGAGTCGGACCTGACGCCCTTCTATAATGCCTGTAACATTTCGTAGATCATTGTTCCACTCCACATCTGCTCCCAGTGCTTCAAAGATTGCCCTCATAGGCACTAGGATTCTGCCCTTTCGGTTGGTTGGCGGCTGGTCAAAGGTCAGATACTTACCGTTAAGTAGGATCTTGTACTCGTAATTGGCTCCTTCCGAATCCGAAAGACCGGCCACATCCCCCATTCTGAAAAGGTGCTCTTTGCCCGCAAGCAATCTCTGATAGGAAACCAATGCCAGAAGCGCCTGCTCTGTAGCCATCAGGTCCGAATCGCCTCCCGGAATATGCCGATAACTCCCATTCTGCAATCGAAACCCTTCTAGCGCATCCAAGGGATTGTTCTTTTTCCCTTTTTCGTCGGTTTTTGTAAACCGACTATCCTCTGCCGGGTTCACTCCCAAAGAGGTAAGCGCCAATAGAACTTGCACGATGCTTTCCGTATTTTCCGTGCCGCTTGTAGACCATCCGCTGAAGCCTCCGGTGCTTGTCTGGACCGAAGATAAAAAGGCCAGGGCCCTTTCAATGATTTCCTTCACTTCCCTGCGGCTGCTGTAGTTACTGAGGGCCTGCAGCGCAGCGGCTGTCACGTCCGGATCTGCAACAGAACCGCTGAGAGCAAAGCCTCCCGTGGACAACTCCTTCTCCAGAATGGATTTGAGAAGCTCTTCTCTGGTAGTCCGAACCGTCCCTTCTCCGGTGGTTGCAACCGATGCCTCTGTTTTCTGAGGAATGGGATAGTCAAGACTATCCAAGGCTAAAAGCGCATAGATAGGCCCGTTGATACCTTGTTTTTTGACCGGTTCCAGGTCGGCCAGCTTTGCTGTTAAGTCATATCCTGCCACATGGATGGGATCCTTACCTATCGATGTCAGCGCAAGGATCAGCCTGGAATACTCCGAGTACTTATTTCTTGTCAGATTTCCCTGCTGCTCCTTTAGGATGGTCTCAACATTTTTATAATAGCTATCAACATAGCCTTCCGGCAGCTTCATCTCTGAACGGGCCAAGCCAATGAGAGACCAGTCACCGCCAACGGAGCCATAGGTCGGGGTGCCGATTGTTTTGATCAGATATGCTCCGGTTTGTCCGATGCTTTGGTTCAGGGCTTCCATATAATAGGGGTCAGACGAACTTCCAATGGAAACCATCGGAAAGCCCAAGAGCAGTATCAGTATGATTAAAAAACTGACGATTCTCTTCCCTATTCCCTTTCTATTTCTTATTAATTTCACTGTTTATCCTCCCTTTAGCTCGCAATTCCCTTTGCTCGATTCTATCCACTGCAACCAAAAAAAACTGTGGCATTGCCACAGTCCGTATTAACTGTCAAAACAAATTTTGATCCTTCTACCAGTTCCCCGCTGGTATGATCATGGTTCTTATGCAGGTCTTCTGACTGGCATGGCGGCAAAACCAAATTAAATCGATTTTGCCTGTTTTGTCCGTCTTCCCGAAAAAATCATCTTCAGTGACCGGTATTTACACTTGGACAAAACAACATGCTTACAGCGGCGGGACCGTGCAGGGTTCTCACCTGCTTCCCTCTTAGCTGCGCAGGCTCTCATTGGGTATTTCCAATCCGTTGAGCCTTTGCAGAACATAATACGCTTCTATTCATTTATAGGTTTATCCTATCAGCAAACCCATTCAGCGTCAACCCCAGTTCATTAATATTGTGATCATTAT
>CAYOYO010000036.1:0-16564 GCA_964408195.1 uncultured Oscillospiraceae bacterium
GACCCTTTGTCAGGTTTTCCGGCCACGGGGTCTGACCCCTTGTCAGGTTTTAACTCGGATGTCGGGTATCTCCCAAGGAAACCGCAGACTATGATGCTCTGCATATGAGAGAACGTTAACAGGGGATGAGAGGGACCGAACATGAGCATGTACATGGAAGATACCATAGCAGCCGTTGCTACCGCCTTCGGAGAGGGGGGCATCGGAATTGTCAGAATCAGCGGGTCAAAAGCCAAAGAGATTATGGACAATCTCTTTGTATCCAAGCATTGCCAATTTGAAACGCATATTGGCAATAGGCAATTGGTATATGGACATATCCTGGACCCCCAAAGCAAAAGCCCTGTGGATGAGGTTATGGCTGTATTTATGCAGGGACCGGCCACATACACCAGAGAGGATGTGGCAGAAATACAATGCCACGGCAGTACCGTTTCTTTGCGGAAGATTCTTACACTGGTACTGGAGAGCGGAGCCAGGCTGGCAGAGCCCGGTGAATTCACGAAGCGGGCTTTTTTGAATGGCCGCATCGATCTTTCCCAAGCGGAAGCCGTCATCGATGTAGTGAGAGCTAAGACAGACAAGAGCTTTCAGGCGGCCATAGACCAGCTGGAGGGAACCCTTTCCCGAAGGGTGAGGCAGCTCCGCAGTGAGTTGATGGACATCCTTGTGAAACTGACTGTGAACATCGATTATCCGGACGAGGATATAGAGGAACTGACCTATGAGGAGTGGATCGAAAGCATATCGTCAATAGGCGATAAACTGGACTAGCTCATTGCTACGGCCGACACGGGACGCATGATACAAGAGGGATTGCGCATTACAATTGTAGGCAGGCCCAACGTAGGGAAATCCTCTCTGCTTAACGCCCTTCTTCGCGAGCAGAGAGCTATAGTGACCGAAATTCCGGGAACGACCAGAGATACCATTGAAGAAGGGTTCAGCCTGCGAGGCATCCCCGTTTATCTGACCGATACAGCCGGTATCCATTCTACTGACGATCCCATAGAGAAGATGGGCATCGAACGGAGCAAGGCGGCTTTTGACAAAGCGGATCTGATCGTGTTCATGGTAGACGGTAGCCAGGCGCTTTCTGATGAAGATCTTAGCATCGCACAAAAGATTGGGAGTCGAAAGGCTATCGTTATGCTCAACAAGATGGATCTGGGGAAACAGGTTACATCAAAACAGCTGGAGGAAATGCTTCCTCATGCCAGGTTCGTAGATGCGTCCATCCTTTTGGAAAAGGGAATCAAAGAGTTGGAGGATCTTATAGAAGATCTGGTATACGGAGGAAAAATCCTTCAGGAGCACAGCGACATCATTACCAATGCCAGACACAAGGACCTTTTCGTTCGGGCACGAAAGGATCTTTACGACGGGATGATGATGGCCTGCCGGTTTGAGGCGTTGGACTTTATTGAGACCGATGTCCGGCATGCCTGGGAGTTGCTGGGAGACATTATCGGCGAGACGGTGACGGAAGATATTATCGATACGGTTTTTCAGCGGTTTTGCCTTGGGAAATAGGGGGCAGCAATGAGCTATCTCATGGGAGAGTACGACATCATCATAGTAGGTGCCGGCCACGCCGGTTGTGAAGCGGCATTAGTCTCCGCGCGGATGGGAAAAAGGACCCTGATCCTTTCCATCAATCTGGAGGCGATTGCCATGTTGGCGTGCAATCCTTCCATCGGGGGAACGGGAAAAGGTCATTTGGTGAGGGAAATCGATGCTCTGGGGGGTCAGATGGGGCTGACCATCGACCAGGCTTTTATCCAGAGCAAGATGCTCAACACGTCCAAAGGGCCGGCAGTCCATTCTCTCCGGGCGCAGGCGGATAAGGCTCTTTATCATCAGGCTATGAAGCGGGCGCTGGAAGAGCAGGAGGGCCTGGATGTTAAGCAGGGAGAAGTGGTGGAGCTTCTCATAGAGGAAGATGAGGTGAAAGGGGTTCTGCTGAATACGGGAGCTCTCTATCGGGCAAAGGCGGTGATTCTGGCCACGGGAACGTTTCTCGGTGGTCGGATTTTCATCGGCGAATATAGCTATACCAGTGGACCCAACGGCCTTTCTCCCTCTCTTCGTCTGGCGGAATACCTGAAAGAGGCAGGATTTGCCATGCGACGGTTCAAGACGGGAACCCCTGCCCGGGTAAAGGGAAGCACCCTGAACTATGCAGCTATGACAGAACAGCCGGGGGATGAGGAGATGGTTCCATTTTCCTTTCTAACTGAGAAACTGGAACGGGATCAGGTATCCTGCTGGCTCACCTATACCAATGAATACACGCACGATGTGATCCGCCGCAACTTCGGTCGCTCCGCTCTTTTCGGAGGCCAGATTGAAGGAGTGGGGCCAAGGTATTGTCCCTCAATAGAGGACAAGGTCAACCGCTTTGCCGACAAGAAGCGGCACCAGCTGTTTATCGAACCGGAAGGTCTTACCACAGAAGAGATGTATGTACAGGGGATGTCTTCCAGTTTGCCGGAGGATGTACAGGAAGAATTTTATAAGACCATACCCGGGCTTGAGAATGTGAAAATCGTCCGGCCTGCTTATGCCATCGAATACGACTGCATCGACCCCCTGGAGCTCTCGATTAATCTGGAACACCGGAGAGTGTCCAATTTGTTCTGCGCAGGGCAGTTTAACGGAAGCTCGGGATACGAGGAGGCTGCCGCACAGGGCTTGATGGCCGGTATCAATGCGGCGCGGAAGTTGGATGGGAAGGAGCCATTCGTTTTGGATCGATCGGAAGCGTATATAGGGGTTCTGATCGATGACCTGATTACCAAGGGTACCAATGAACCGTACCGGATTATGACATCAAGAGCGGAGTACCGCCTAGTACTGCGTCAGGACAATGCGGAGGAGCGGCTTACGGAAAGAGGACATGCGGCAGGCTCTGTTTCAGAAGAACGATATAAGGCCTATTTGCAGCGGAAGGGTTTGGTAGAGGCGGAACGTAAGCGTTTGGAAAGCACTGTGGTGAGCCCGGCTACAGCCAACGAGTTTCTGGAATCTGTGGGAAGTGCCCGGATTATAAGCGGCATTTCTCTGGCAGAGCTGCTGCGACGCCCGGAACTGTCCTACAAGCTGCTAGCCCCGCTGGATCCGGAGAGAAAGCCGCTGTCCAGGCATGTAATTACGTCTGTGGAAGTTCAGATTAAGTACGAAGGGTATATTGCGAAACAGCTTCAGCAGATCGAGAGGTTTCGTAAGCTTGAGAACAAGAGGATCCCGGAGGATCTGGATTATGAGGCTTTGGATGGACTGAGGATTGAGGCGAAGCAGAAGCTTTCCCGGCATCGGCCCCTGTCCATCGGCCAGGCATCCAGAATATCCGGGGTTTCGCCGGCGGATATCACTGTGCTGTTAATCCACCTGGAACGGAAAAAGCGTTCATCATAACCGGCCATGGGGACAGACCCCTTGTCAGGTTTTCCAGCCACGGGGTCTGACCCCGTGTCAGGTTTTGATTGCGCTTGTGGGATATGCACCAAGGCTAAATTGCCCCGACAGAGGAAAGCAACAAGAATCTGCTGTAACTTTGATTTCTTGTTGCTTTTCCGGAGAGTAAGAAGGACCCGATGAAACAGAGTAGGGAAGAATGTAGGTCCGAAGCAGAATCTTCCCTATTTCCAGAATGTAGGGAAGAGTTCTGAGTAGGGAGAAAGGCAAAAGGATGGAAATATTAAGGCGTGCAATGGTTGAAATGGGTATCGAAGACAGCAAGCAGAGGATGGAGACATTTGCCGCTTATCGGGATTTCGTGCTGGAATGGAATGAAAAGGTGAACCTCACCGCCATAAAAGACCCTGCAGAGTTTGAGGTGAAGCACTTTGTGGATTCTTTGGCAGCAAGTGTTTTCTCCGGATTCCAAAGGGCGAAAACGGTCATGGATATGGGAACCGGAGCAGGTTTTCCAGGCCTTCCGTTGGCCATCTGTTTCCCGGAAAAGCAGTTTGTACTGGTGGATTCCCTTAATAAGAGGATACGCATTCTTAATGAGATAATACAGACACTCAATATCGGCAACGCAATAGCGATCCACAGTAGGGCGGAGGATCTGGCCGCCCTTACTATTCACAGAGAGCAATACGATGTCTGTTTGTCCAGGGCTGTGGCCCAGCTTTCTGTCCTGGCGGAATACTGTCTTCCATTTGTTAAAGTAGGGGGATATTTTGGGGCATATAAATCGGCGGATGTTGAAGGCGAGCTATTGGAAAGCAGTCGGGCACTGAAGGTTTTGGGAGGAAAATATGAAGCCGCTACGGAAGCGTCGACGGAGAATATAAATATGAAGCACCAAATCCTTTGGATTAAAAAGGAGGCGCATACACCGGCAAAATATCCGAGAAAGGCGGGAATCCCATCGAAAGAACCCATAAAATGAGCTTTCCTGACACTATTTGTATTATGAAATAACTTCACTTAAGACAAGCCTCCTGTAAAATATAACAAAGGGGGTATTTTTATGTTGATAAAAAGCAAAAACGGTCCTATGGAGATTCCCCTCCGTTCCATAGTAGTGAATCCGGATCAGCCCAGAAAGGTGTTTCCTGACAGGGAATTGGAGGAACTGTGCACTTCCATTCGAGAGTTTGGTGTGATTCAACCTGTGATTGTAAAGAAGACAGGATCTCAGTATGTATTGATTGCCGGAGAAAGGAGAGTCCGGGCATCGCTTTTGGCCGGGCTTGAGACCATACCCGCCATTATTCGACAAGCCGACGAAAAGGACATGGCGTTTATTGCCCTTGTGGAAAATGTCCAAAGAGAGAATTTAAATTACATAGAAGAGGCTATGGCATATAAGAGTCTCATCGATGAGTACGGGCTTTCACAGGGCGAAATCGCCATGCGGGTTGGAAAACAGCAATCAACAATATCAAACAAGATCAGGTTGCTATCCCTTCCGGAAGAAATACGAATGGCACTGATGGAAAATCAACTGTCCGAGCGCCATGCCAGAGCCTTGCTTCGTATCCCGGATACAGACCAGCGGAAGCAGATTCTTGAACGGATTATTGGCCACTCCCTTAATGTGAGGCAAAGTGAAAAGCTTATCGAAGAATTTTTGAAAAAGACAGAGGATGAAAGGAGAAAAGCGGAAAAGCTCCGCTTTATAAATTACAGAATTTATATAAACACAATAAAAAAAGCCTTTTCCACAATACAGGAAGTAGAGAGCGGGGCAAAGTACTATCAAGAGGATAAGGGGGATCATCTTGAACTGAGAATTCTCATTCCCAAAAAGGCAGGGTAAAGGATTGGAAAGAGACCGGCCCTCGGATATATACGGACCGCTTTAACAGATGTTTCACGTGAAACATCTGTTTTTTTCATGAGACCCGCTGTTCATAATGCGGCCGATGTTATATAATAAGACATAAGTTATACGGGAAAAACAGGAGATAGAATTGGAATACAACCGGACAATACAAAGCCACGTGCCGGGTCCTTGTACCGGAGGCGCATGAAGTCGCACTCCTGGACAATAGCTGGCGTGATGCGTGCCCGTTATTAGACAGCCCATCCTGGCAGTAGAAATCTACAAATCAGAGATTTGTGATTTCTTTGCATAAGTTCACCATCAATTTGCCTCACAACTTGGATGTGCTAATATCAGGTAGGCACTTGCTTGCAGCTCGCCGTGGTGCAACCCCGGCTGCCCGATAGAAATCGTAATGGCTTTCAATGAGTTATATCTAAGCGCTGGGTCGGGAGATACCCCTGTAGAAACTCGGAGCCTATCGAAACATTTATGGGCCGATTTGATAAGCCCATCAAAATGTCGTAGGTTTCGAGGGGTACTCCCGCCCCGGCACAGTTGAAACCAGCCAAAGGGTCTGTCCCCATGACTGGAAAAGCTGACAAGGGGTCTGTCCCCGTGGCTGGTTGGATCAGTTTTAATAAGACAATCGTCTTCCGTAGGGAAAGGAAGGATACTTTGGGAAAAGCAATCGCAATTTTTAATCAGAAGGGCGGAGTGGGGAAGACCACCACCAATATCAATCTGGCAGCATGTCTGGCATTAAAGGGAAAAAGGATTCTTGTGCTGGATATCGACCCGCAAGGGAATACCACCAGCGGTATCGGCATTTTAAAGAAGGGCCTGACGAAGACTACTTACGAAGTCTTGGTGGACGACAGCATGCAACCGGAGGAGGCCATACTTTCCACGGGCTTAAAGAATCTGGATATTATTCCGGCAAGTGTGCAACTTGCCGGCGCAGAAATCGAATTGGTGCAGCTTGAGGCGAGAGAAAGAAGGCTTAAGAAAGCCATTGACAGGATAAAGGACCGCTACGACTATATCTTTATTGACTGTCCGCCTTCGCTGGGGCTTTTAACCATCAACTCTCTTACTGCGGTGGACAGCGTTCTCATCCCGATACAATGTGAGTTCTACGCTCTGGAAGGTGTCAGTCAGCTTATGAGCACCATTGAGCTGGTGAAGAAAAACCTGAACAAGGATCTGGAGGTGGAAGGGGTCATATTGAGCATGTTTGATGGGCGTACAAATCTATCCATACAAGTTGTCGAGGAAGTGAAGAAGTACTTTAAAGACAAGGTTTACACAACGGTGATTCCGAGAAATGTGAGATTGGCGGAGGCCCCCAGCTACGGTATGCCAATTACCGAATATGATCCCCGTTCCAAAGGAGCCCTGGCCTATATGGAATTTGCGGAAGAGTTTTTAGAGCAGGAAAGGAACAGGAAATGAGTGCATCAAAAAACAGAGGACTGGGAAAAGGTCTTGAAGCCCTGTTCGGCGATGTGGAAATAGCGGTGGGTGAAACCAAAAGGGTCGAGGCGGCCTTCAGGGAAGGGGTAAGCTTCGTCGATATCCATAAAATAAGACCCAACGGAAACCAGCCCAGAAAACATTTCAGCGAGGAGAAAATCGAGGAACTTTCCAAATCCATAGAAGCTCATGGAATCATACAGCCTATCGTACTCCGGCAGGTTGATAGCGGCTACGAGATTGTTGCCGGCGAACGCAGGTGGCGTGCAGCCAGGAAGGCAGGTTTGAAAGAAGTACCCTGCTTGATTCGTGAACTTACAGATGAACAAAATGCGCTGATGGCTTTGATAGAAAATATGCAGAGGGAGGATCTCAATGCAATAGAGGAGGCTGCCGGCCTGGCGCGAATGATAAGCGCATTCGGGTTGACTCAGGAGCAAGTTTCAAAAAGTGTAGGAAAAAGCAGGCCTTATATCGCAAACTCACTACGGCTCCTCAAATTGCCGGAAGTAATACAGCAAATGGTGGCGGATGGTCGGCTGACAGGCGGCCATGCCAGGGCCATTGCAGGAATAAAGGACAGCAAAAAGCAGGTTTCCGCTGCCGAAAAGTGCGTTCAAATGAACTGGACAGTGAGAGATATTGAAGCCTATGCAAAGGACACCCATGAAACCCGGGAGAAGAAGCGATCAAAGGTACGCCCTAAAAACCGGGACCTTCTTGCCCTTGAGGAGGAATTGAGGGGGATTTTAGGTACTAAGGTAAACATCGTGCTTGGTTCAAAGAAAGGAAAGATAGAGATCGAGTATTTCAGCCGGGACGAACTTGAACGACTGCTGGAACTGCTTCAAACCCTGAAGTGACACAAAATTCATTATACGAACAAAGTCTACTGCGGGATTGTTTCACATGAAACAATCCCTTCTTTATGAATCCCATAATACATTCCCGCACACCCATAAAAATTGCAATGGCTTCCAATATAGAAACCAAGGCGTCGGAGCGGGGTGTACCCCCGTAGAAACCTTGAACCGGTGGAGGCATTTATGGGCCCGATTGATAAGCCATGGAAATGCCGTAGGTTTCCGAGGGGGTACATGGCCTTTCGGCGCAAGTTAAAACTCGGCAAAGAACGGGATTCCTTGAGATTCGATTGAAATCGCTGCACGGCTTCCTGCCCAAGACTGAATTTCACAGAAAGAGAAACACCGCATAAAATAGAGGTGGGACTAAATATTCACAGGAGGAGAAAAATGATTTATCTTGACAATGCCGCCACCAGCTTCCCGAAACCGGCTTCCATGATACAGGAAATGGAACAGTGTTTGAGATTCTATTGCGGAAATCCGGGTAGATCCGGTCACGGGCTCTCCCTCCGAACCGGCGAGAAGGTTTTTGAAACAAGAAATGCCATCGGGAGACTGTTCAATATGAAAGACCCGTCTCGGATTCTTTTTACGGCAAACACAACAGAAGGGCTGAACATGGGGCTCAAAGGAGTATTAAGCCCAGGGGATCACGTAGTTACAACCACAATGGAACACAACTCTGTTCTCCGGCCGCTAAAAGCTCTGGAAACGCAGGGGGTACAGTCCACTATGGTTGAATGCGACGAAAGGGGCATTCTTGACACAAAGAAGTTTGAAACTGCCATTCGTCCCAATACCAGGCTCATCGTGTGCACCCATGCGTCTAACGTTACGGGAACCCTTATGCCTATTGAAGAAATCGGAAGTATGGCAGAAAAAAGAGGAATCCTATTTATGGTAGATGGCGCCCAGGGTGCCGGGTCTCTGCCCATCGACATCGAAAAGATGAAAATCCACCTGTTGGCAGTGCCGGGGCACAAGGGGCTCTTAGGTCCTCAAGGCACGGGATTTCTCTACGTGAGGGAAGGGACGTCGCTTCATCATTCAAAAGAAGGTGGGACGGGAACCCAGTCAAAAAGCCTGAAACAACCCCTTGAGTTTCCTGACGGCTATGAAGCAGGAACCTTGAACGCACCTGGAATTATTGGATTGGGGGTTTCTGTCCGGTGGATTGAAAAAAGAGGAATAGAGACCATAGGTCAACATGAACATGAACTGCTGACTCATATGTACGGGGACTTGCGAAATATGAAGGGGGTCACTATTTATGGACCGGAGAATCTCAATCTAAGATGCTCTATCCTCACATTCAATATAGAGGCAATGGACTGCGAAGAAGCGGCCGGCCGACTTTGGGATGAGTTTCGTATTGCGGTTCGAGGCGGTTTTCATTGTGCAGGAACAGCCCACCGCACAATAGGAACCTGGAACAAGGGGGCTGTCAGACTGAGTCCCGGCCCTTTCAATACAAGGAAGGAGATTCGGATCGCCATGGATGCTATTTACAAATTGTCAAAAGAAGCGTATCATTAACGCATAAGGAGTGCCAGCATGCCCATTTTTAAACACAAAAACCTGATGTACCAAATCATCGAAAATATGGCCGGCATGGTTCGAGTCATGGACAGCGAGAACAATATCATCTACATGAACAAGAGTATGCGAGATGAGTTCGGTGATAATATTGGAAGAAAATGCCATGCCATGCTCTGCAATGACGAAAAATGCGAAGAGTGCATCACCGAAAAATCAATGGAAACCGGTGACCCACAGGCCAAAGAGCTCATAGTAGGGGATAAGGTATACCGAATCATCGCGTCCCCTGCAACGGATACGGGAGAAGGAAGCTATTCCATTGAAATCTTCCACGACATCACCGCGCAGCGCCGACTGGAGGAGCAATACAGAAAGCACTATGAAAAGCTGAAGGGTGATATCCAATTCGCTAAGCAGGTACAGAAAAAGGCGTTGCCCGAGGACAAGGTCTACTGGAATGCATTGCGGTCCTACTCCTCCTACCTGCCCAGCGAGGACCTGAGCGGAGATCTCTATGATATCGTCAAAGTGGACGACGATAATTGTTTGTTTTACATAGCCGACGTATCCGGTCACGGAGTCCGCTCTTCCTTGATGACGATTTTCCTTCGACAGGTCATCCGGGGAATGAAGGCCGCAGCGGCTGACCACGTGACAGTTTTGGACGAGCTGATCAAGGGTTACCGGGACCTGAATCTGGACGAGGAACAGTTTATTTCCCTGATTTACGGTGTTTATAACAAGAAGACGAGAGGATTGTCCATCATAAATGCAGGGCACAACTGCCTCCCAATCATACTGGAAAACGGAGGCAAGGGAGGACCCAGGATGACTGAACTGGAAATAAAAGGTATGCCCATATGCAGCCTTCTGTCCATCCCCAACCATGAGATCAAAACCCTGCAGATGGAAAAGGGCGACCGAATCCTTCTTTATACGGATGGAGTGTCGGAAGCATTCAGCAAGGAAAAGGAGAGGGAATTCGGGATAAATGGTCTGAAAGAAGTGATCCGCCGGACAGGAGTCCACGACGGCAAGAAGCTTACGGACAGTATTATAAGAGAGGCCGTCGGATTCGCAGGGGAATCCCCCATGGACGACATGGCTGTGATGCTGCTGGAATTGCTATAGATTCCCTTCTCTCAGGGAATCGATTCCCATGTTGGCAAGGGCGTCCGCTCGGTTGTTCTTCTCAGTAATAGAGACAAAATCATCCATGGTGAACCGGGAACCGTTCCATTCTTTAAATTTCTCAAATAGGGAGTCCCTGTCCGTTCGGGGGCTTTTTAAGTTCACATGGCCTTTGACTCGGTAAAAATCAATTTGATGAAGAGCAGCCAGCCGGATCAATTCTTCCCAGAGATCACGGTTTTCCACCTCTTTTTTTCCGGAAGTCTTCCACCCGTTTCGCTGCCAGTTTTCATACCATTTTTCACGAAAGCAATTCATCAGATAGGAACTGTCGGAAAAGACAGCGATATTCTGACCGGTCTTATGAATGGCCGAAAGAGCATTGACCAGAGCCGCCATCTCCATGCGGTTATTGGTGGTATTTCTTTCCCCGCCGAAAATTTCCCGCTGATGCTCCCCGTATTCCAGCAAGGCTCCCCAACCACCCAGATTGATTTCTTCCTGATTGCCGGAACAGGCACCGTCCGTAAAGATGTAGATTGTTTTCATGACATCCTCCTGAAAATATTATGCGTTACACCCCCTCAAATGTAAAGCGTTCTTAAATCCTGCGTAACATGATTGTAATATTGGTAGTTTATACTGTAGTTGCTGTGGGAGAAGGCAGGATTGTTTTTGTTCCGAAAATCTCCTGCTGTGGGATGATACAGCATCCTCCGCTCTGTTGCCGATACGGAACAGGCAGCGGAAAGAATGCAGATTAACATGAAACATGTCAATAACATAAACTGGAAAGGAAGGAGGAGCACAATATGAAAATGAATAAAACCGTCATGGCACTGGTGTTGGCAATCGTATTGCTTTGCAGTACCGCGTTCGCCGCTGCAACCACGGACCCTGCAGTGAGCATTGTCAGTCCGGCCCAGACCGTTAGCGGTAACAGCCTCCTCGTTTCCGTCAAAATGACAGCACCGAAGACCATAAAGGTTTTTGTATATGAGGAAAAGGAAAAGGTGGGCGACACATTAGTATCTATTGATCCCGCCGCCGTATCCGATGAGAACTTCTCATCGAAAACGCTTTTCAGCGTGTCCGTCATTACGCCGGAAACTTTTGAGGGCACCGGAGATCTGCAGTTTTACAACAAGCAGATCAATGATGTTACCCCGGGGCTTTATCGCATCAAGGTAGAGGTTCTTGATAAAGCCGGTGCTGTTACGGCCACCTCTACGTTGCGCACTGTGGTGATGCCAAAGGACAGCGAAACGGCCACTGGAAACGAGATTTTTCAGAGTCAGCAAACCGGAGCCCTACAATGGGTGCAAAACCTGATAAAAAGCATCTTTAAAAACTAAGGCGGCGGATTGCCATGGGTAAGCCAAAGCAGTATATAGAGTCTCTGAAAAACATCATGTTAGTAGTATTGTTCATTACAACAATGCTACTTTTGTATTTTTTCTGGGGAAATCCCATATCCAACAGTTTTCGTATTACAGACATCATCGGCGAAGAGCCATCGGAAATTCCTTCCATAGAAGCGGTTACCCGACCGGACAACATCGTGGTTCATGTAGGCGGAGGCAGCTACACAGTTTTGGATGAAACGGAGTTCAATGCTTGGGACCGGTGCCTTCAGCTTCTCCGAGGTTTGAAACGGGAAAATGTAGTGACCTTTGAGGAGATAACCGGTGAGCAGTACAAGAGGATTATGGAATTCCGCTCCATCGTCTATCATTTCAACTACCCCATGCCCATGGAAGCCTTTCTTAAGAAATATAAGGTACAGGATCTGCCCGGGGACGACCAGATAGGGGAGTTCTCCCTGGTGGGGTATTCATCCGGCAGTCCGGAAAGCCTTTTCCTGTGGAGCCACAGCAAGAATAAGTATTATCGGATGGTATACAGGGAGCCCCATACCATGATGGAAGAGCTGCTTTCCTCTGTGGAGAAGGTGGCAGAAGCAAATTATTATTCCATTGGGGATCTGGTGGGTACGGATAACAGTACCGTGGTTCCTCTGACTCTCACGGCGCACCTTGATGAGGTGCCCTATTCCCCGGAGTTTATGGACCTCAATACAGAGGAGGTCAAGGAGTTTGCCCAAACATTTTTCGGGGAAAGCTTTGATTTTGTCAGAAAGATTGAGGAGAGCAAGGGAAGTCATATCTACATGTACGGTTACGGAGAGAAGGTCCTGACCATAGATGCGGACGGAAGAGTAGAGTACAAGAATAAAGAAACACCACAGGGAAACCAGCAGAGCTACTTTGAGGCACTGGACTCCGCCATGCAGTTCGTAGCCGCCCATGGGGGCTGGCAAACAAAAGAAGGGACTCTTCTTTCTCCTTATGTCCTGTTCGCTCAGACGATTGAGAGCAACAAGCAGAAGGGCTACCGTTTCGTATTCGGCATGAAGCTGTCAGAGGGAGCCCTTTATTCGGAGGGAAGTCAAACCATTATGGTTGAAGTCATACACGGGAAGGTAACCCAGTATTTGCGGGACATGATATGGATCGCGGAGGAAAATTCGCCCGATCAATGGGAAGAACCGGAGCGGGAGGCTTTTACCGTAATTAACGTAGTTGCTCAAAATTATGCATACATTGCGTCAATTCTTGCCGAAGAAGGTCAAGCTTTCGGGGATCTGACGGGAGAAGCACTTTTTGACCAGGTTTCTCAACTGATTCAAAGCGTAAAAACCGGCTATGTAAAACCAAAAAATCCGGAGCAAGAGGAGAATTTACTGATTCCGGCCTGGGTCATTCAGGTTGAGGATCTCCTTATTTACTTTGGTTTGTACGATGCCCGGCCCCTTGGATACACGGTACTAATGGGGCCATAAGGAGTTTTTAATGGACTGGACAAAAGCGAAAACAATCTTGATAATAGCATTGCTGGTTACCAACCTGTTTCTCCTCATCACCTATACGGTGGTGAACCAGGTGGACATTCCCACGGAAGAGGAGCTTCAGGCTGAGACTTTGGCGTTGCTTTCCGAAAAGCAGATCTATATAAAGGAAAGTCTGCCGAAAGGACATCAAAAGATGCCGGTGCTCCTGGTGGAATACCATCGGCCGGATCCGGAACTCCTCAGGCAGAAGCTGGCAGAGCAGGTCCCCATGGACGAAGAAACCCCGTCCCGGGAAGGAATCCTAAAAATGACGGAAGCATTCCTAAAGAGTTGCGAAATCTGGGGGCCCAACGTGGTCCTGAATAAAGTGGAGCAAAACGGGGATGTTACCACCGTGTCTTACCGTAATGAATATGAAGGCATTCCTCTTGAGGACAGCTATTTGATTTGCACTGTGGAAAATGGTCTTGTTTCAGGGATTGACGGTTTCTGGCTGAAGCCGGTGGGTTTTGGAAAATCGAAAAAAGCCACCATATCCGCTTCCGCCGCACTAATCAATCTCATGCGGAGTAAACACGAGCGGGATGCAATCCTGGTAGAGCATATGGAAATGGTCTACTGGCTGAATCCTACCGATTACCAAGGCGGTACGGCCATTTCGGACACAGCTCTGCCCGCATGGAGAATCACATACAACGATGGACAGACAAAGCACATTCCCGCATATATCGATTAGTCACAGCTTTTATCCACTCATCAGAATCCCATCACATAGTTTACACATTCTTTTGTAGAATAGAGAGAGAAAGGTTTATAATGGCATTAAACTTTTGTTCCTTTTCAAGCGGTAGCAGCGGAAACTGTTATCTGGTCAAATCCGGAACCACAGCCATCCTGGTGGATGCAGGTATCAGCGCAAGAAAGATTATCAACGGTCTTTCCGAAACCGATACCGGCGATGAGCAGCTGGCAGCCCTGTTGCTGACCCATGAGCACAGCGATCACATCAGGAGTCTGCCTGCATTGATGAAAAAAAAGAACGGACTTCTGGCCTACGCCAATGAAAAGACATGGGGCGCTATCGACAAAGGTCTGGATCCTGCCAGAATGAAATCTTTCGTACCCGGGGAGCCCTTTCAAATCGGGGACATTCGGGTTAACGCATTTCGGGTTTGCCACGACGCGGTGGATCCGGTAGGATATTCCTTTTATGAAGGGGGAAGGCAAATCAGCATCGTTACGGATACGGGTTGCATCATGGAAGAAATGATGGATGAGATTCGGGAAGCGGATCTCCTGGTATTGGAAGCCAATCACGATGTGGATATGCTGAAAATCGGAAGGTATCCCTGGTTTCTCAAGCAGAGAATCTTAGGGGACTACGGACATCTGTCCAATGAGACGGCAGCCAGAATGCTGGTAAGACTGCTGTCAGAGCGGGAGAAGCAGAGGCGCATCCTCTTGGCTCATCTGAGCAAGGAGAACAATTTTCCGGAAATGGCCTACCAGACGGTAAAGAACATACTGGAGGAAGAAAACTATTACATAGGAAAGCATGTAGAGCTAAGCACCATCGTGAGAGATGAGGTGAGTATTCTCTATCAGGTTTAACGAAAGAATGGGGGAAGCAAGATGGATGAGAACAGAATCATATACAACACGGAAGGGGACCAGCCCAACTTTGTGCTGGTTGGAGAGGAGAAACCTTCGACAAACAAGGAGGAAGACACCTTTGACAACAGCTACCGGGAGCCGTTGATGATGGAAACACCGACGGAAGCACCGAAAAGGAAAAAGGGCCGCTTCAAAAAAATAGTAGCTGTCGCTTTAATCGTGCTTCTGTCCGGGGCGGCAGGCTTTGGAGGAGGGGTTGCAGCGGTCCGTTATGCTGCCGACGACTACACACCTACGGGAACCGTGGATCAGATCACGATAAGTCCGGCCGACCACGTGAATACGGCGGAAGCCGTTGCGGCGAAAGTGATTCCTTCTGTTGTGGGAATCAGCACCACTTCCGAAGTAATTCGACAGAACCTTTTCGGCATGCGGCAGGGTCAGCTGGTAGAAGGCGTGGGTACGGGCTTCATCGTTCACGAGGATGGCTACATTCTGACAAACTCCCATGTGGTAGATGACGGCAGTGCGAAAACCATTACCGTGCAGCTGACGGACGGTCGGGAACTGCAGGGCACTGTACTCTGGAGCGACGCTACTCTGGACCTTGCCATGGTCAAGATTGACGCTACGAATCTGGTGGCTGCGGAACTGGGTGACTCGGATGAGGTAAACATCGGCGCTTATGCTGTGGCCATCGGAAATCCTTTCGGGCTGGCCTTTGACCGAAGCGTGACTCAGGGTGTTATAAGCGGTCTAAACCGGACCATCACTGTGGGGAACGGCACACAATCCGTTTCCATGGAAGGTTTAATCCAGACGGACGCTTCCATCAATTCGGGGAACAGCGGTGGACCCTTGCTCAACAGTCAGGGGCAGGTCATCGGTATCAACTCGGCAAAAGCCGCATCCGGCGAGGGCCTGGGTTTCGCAATTCCCATCAACACAGCCAAGCCTATCATGGAAGAGGTCATGGAAACCGGCACGTTTAAGAAAGCCTACATCGGGATTGGCGGGGCGGATGTAGCTCTGTTCCTGCAGTATTATCCCGATGAAAATCTGGGCACGGAGACGGGAGTCTATATAAGCCGCATTTACGAAGGATCTGCCGCTCATCTGGCCGGGATTCAGGAGGGGGATGTGATTACCATGGTGGATGATACGAAAGTAGAAACCATGGAACAGCTCACCAAGTTGATGTTCTCCTATAAACCGGGGGATCAGGTCAGAATAAAACTATTCCGTGACGCGAAAGAAATGGAAGTAAGCCTTACCTTGGGAACTGCACCTGCGCCGGAACAGGAATAAGAGGAAACCAATGAATATCCAAATTGTTTGCATCGGAAAATTGAAAGAAAAGTATTGGAAGGAGGCGCTTTCTGAGTATGGGAAGCGCCTCGGCAAATATTGCAGCCTTTCCATCGAGGAATTGAAAGAAGAGAGCCTCCCGGATCAGGGTTCCAAGGCAGCAGAAGAAATGGTAATCGAGGAAGAAGGAAAGCGAATACTGGGCAGATTAAAGGCATCCTCCTTCGTCATCGCTTTGGATGTGAAGGGCCAGGAGTTCTCTTCGGAAGGTCTTGCGGAAATGATAAGCGACCTGGGCGTGAAAGGCCGAAGTGACCTTGTTTTTATCATCGGGGGATCTCTGGGCCTCTCACAGGCTGTCCTGAAAAGGGCGGATTTGAGACTGTCTTTTTCAAAGATGACCTTTCCTCATCAGATGATGCGGGTCATTCTTCTTGAACAACTGTATCGAAGCTTCAAAATCAACAGAAACGAAGTCTACCACAAATAACCCGGCCA
>CAYOYO010000037.1:0-4395 GCA_964408195.1 uncultured Oscillospiraceae bacterium
AGGAGGAAAACCACAATGGCGAAATCGAAATTTGAGCGTACGAAGCCCCATGTGAACATAGGGACCATCGGCCACGTAGACCACGGAAAGACCACATTGACAGCAGCCATCACAAAGACCCTGTATCAGAGATACGGACTTGGAAAGATGGTAGCCTTTGATCAGATCGACAAAGCACCGGAAGAGAAGGAAAGAGGCATCACCATCGCCACATCCCACGTGGAATATGAGACTCCGAATCGGCACTACGCCCACGTAGACTGCCCGGGCCACGCGGACTATGTGAAGAACATGATCACAGGAGCAGCCCAGATGGACGGAGCGATCCTGGTAGTAGCAGCCACGGACGGACCCATGCCCCAGACGAGAGAGCACATACTGCTGTCGAGACAGGTAGGCGTACCTTATATCATCGTGTTCCTGAACAAGTGCGACATGGTAGATGACGATGAACTGTTGGAACTGGTAGAGATGGAAGTGAGAGAACTTCTTGACCTGTATGAGTTTCCTGGAGACGACACACCGATCATCCGTGGATCCGCCCTGGAAGCATTAGAGAATCCGGAAGGCCCCTGGGGAGATAAGATCGTAGAGCTGTTCGAAGCGGTAGACACCTACATTCCCGAACCGGTAAGAGCCGTAGAGAAACCCTTCCTGATGCCGGTAGAAGACGTATTCTCCATCACAGGCCGTGGCACGGTAGCCACAGGCAGGGTAGAGAGAGGAATCCTGAAGGTATCCGACGAAGTAGAAATCGTAGGATTGACGGAGGAGAGAAGGAAGGTTGTCGTAACAGGCGTAGAGATGTTCCGGAAGCTGTTGGATCAGGCCCAGGCAGGAGACAACATCGGAGCACTGCTTCGTGGCGTGCAGAGAACGGAGATCGAAAGAGGCCAGGTACTGGCCAAGCCGGGCTCCATCCATCCCCACACCAAGTTCTCCTCTGAGGTTTATGTACTGAAGAAGGAAGAGGGAGGAAGACATACCCCGTTCTTTAACGGATATCGTCCCCAGTTCTACTTCAGGACCACGGACGTAACGGGAGACATCGCGTTACCGGAAGGCGTAGAGATGTGCATGCCGGGAGACAACATCCAGATGGAGATCAACCTGATTACCCCCATCGCCATCGAAGAAGGACTGCGGTTCGCCATTCGGGAAGGCGGCAGGACAGTAGGAGCAGGCGTAGTAGCGGCCATCAAAGAATAAGAGAAGACAGGACAAAAGCCACGGAGACGGATTCCGTGGCTTTTTTGCGTTCCGGCCAAGGGGTCAGACCCCATGGCCGAAAAACCTGACAAGGGGTCAGACCCCATGGCCGAAAAACCTGACAAAGGGTCTGTCCCCCTGGCTGGAATGTTAAATAAATATCAAAATAATGTATTTTCGCTTGCCTGTTTGAGGACGGCATGCTATAATAATATTGAAATAAGGGATATTGTTTATTTAATAACTCTTTAATTACTGATAAATATGTAACAAATATAGCAGGACACGTGTCTGGAAGCCTAGTATTTGGGGAAAGGGAAATGAAAATGAAAATGAGAAGAATTATGGAGCACCTGTTTGACAACCGGGAGGCAGAGAGACTGAATCTTGTTTTTTCTACGGAAAGTGCGTTGGATCGCCTGCTTTCAGGCCTGCTTTCAGGCTCGGCTATTAAGATATTCCAATAAATCCACTCGATAATGACGGTTCATTCCATCCAATTGTAGAGTGCGCATCTTATCGGTGCGCATTTTTTATTCTCTGGTCAAAATCAATAGGGGGTTGGTTCTGTGGAAGTCCGATCACCTGGACCAAATCGAAGTTTCACTTGCCTAACCGCAAAAAAACAGGTATCATCATTATTGTGGTAAATGGACACTTAGGAGGCGCTATGACAGTAACACTGATGAGTTTTATAGAGCAGATGACATCCAATCCGGCCTTGTTGGTCACTACTATTTTGACGATGGGTGTCATTTTGGTAAACGGCTGGACAGATGCTCCCAACGCAATCGCTACTTGTGTATCTACCCGTTCTATGAGTGCCGGTTCTGCTATCCTCATGGCAGCGGGCTTTAATTTTCTGGGTGTATTTATCATGACTATGATAAACGCAACGGTAGCGCAAACTATTTACCGAATGGTTGATTTCGGGGGAGATCCTCATAAGGCTTTGGTAGCTTTATGTGCTGCACTTTTTGCTATCGTCCTCTGGGCTACGGGAGCCTGGTGGTTTGGGATTCCCACCAGTGAAAGTCATGCTCTGATTGCAGGAATATCTGGAGCGGCCATCGCTCTTCAAGGTGGATTGGCCGGGATCAACCCTGCAGAATGGGTGAAGGTTCTTTATGGATTGGCCCTGTCCACAGGGATGGGTTTCGGAGCCGGATGGTTAGCCAGCAAAGGCATCGGAAGGCTTTTTTCCCGTGCAGATCGGCGTAGGACTTTCTATGTCTTCAAAAATGCCCAGATAGCCGGAGCCGCAGGAATGGCTTTCATGCACGGGGCTCAGGATGGCCAGAAGTTCATGGGCGTTTTTATGTTAGGCATGTATTTAGCCCAGGGCCAGGCCAACACAACGGAATTTGTGATTCCCATGTGGCTCATGGTATTATGCTCTTTGGTAATGGCCCTGGGGACTTCCATCGGAGGCTATCGAATCATTAAATCCGTGGGAATGGATATGGTAAAGTTGGAAAAATACCAGGGATTTGCTGCAGATCTTGCAGCGGTTACCTGCTTGTTTACATCCTCGGTTTTTGGGATTCCTGTCAGCACTACCCACACGAAAACAACGGCCATCATGGGAGTAGGCGCGGCCAAGAGGTTGTCTTCCGTCAATTGGGGTGTGGTACGTGAAATGGTAATGACCTGGATTCTTACCTTCCCGGGATGCGGACTCATCGGATTTTTTATGGCTTGGTTTTTCATGAGAATTTTTTAATGCAAAAGGTCCATTCCCTACTGCAGATTGGTGGGAAATGAAAGGCTTGCTGAAAGAAACACGAAAGGGATAAAGAAATGGCGCGGAAAGATAACGATTATTTCAACACATTTGTTAAACTGGTAGACTTCTCCTGTGAAGCCGCCAGATTATTGATCAATGTGATGACGGATTACCATCCGGAGGAGCTGGAGCAGAGAATGCACGAAATGCACGACATTGAGCATAGTGCCGATCTGGAAAAGCACTTGATGATGGAACGGCTGGCAAGAGAGTTCATCACACCCATCGAACGTGAGGATATCATGGAAATGGCACATCAAATCGATAACGTTACCGACTGCATCGAAGATGTGCTCATGAGGCTCTATATGTTCAACATCACGGTAATCCGAAAAGATGCTCTGGATGTTGCCGTGATCATCGAGCAGTGCTGCGAGGAGTTGAAAAAAGCTCTTGAGGAGTTTTGCAATTTCCGTAAATCAAAGACCCTCCATAAGCATATTGTTGAAGTGAACCGGTTGGAGGAAGTGGGCGACAAGATGTATACCGAGGCCACAAGAAGGCTCTATGTCAGTGAGATGAACCCGGTGGCCGTATCGGCCTGGACACATGTATTCCATATCTTAGAAAAGGCTTGCGACTCATGTGAGGACGTCTCCGATGTCATCGAAAGCGTAATGATGAAAAACTCTTAGGGACTTCCGATTCCATTCACACTTTCCACCTTTTGATCCAAGAAAAAGACATCCGAGCCTCTTTCCATAGCCCGGATGTCTCTTGTTTTGCATTCGATAAAACTGTGCCCGATCCGGCACCGGGTAATCTTTACGAAAAGCTGTCAATCAGGGTCGCTACCGTCTCCTCCGCATTGCCAAGCAACATAGTGACACCGGGTTTTGTGTAGAGGGGATTGTCAACACCGGCGTAGCCGGGCTTGGTGTCGAAGTTGCAAATGATCACATTTCGAGCAAGATCCACATTGAGGATGGGCATGCCGTAAATGGGAGTACCTTCCGCCGTGTTGGCCGCCGGATTGATTACGTCATTGGCGCCGACGACGATGGCCAGATCACAATCGGCAAATTCATCGTTGATCTCGTCCATGCCACGAAGCTTTTCGTAGGGCACATCCGCTTCGGCAAGGAGCACATTCATATGCCCTGGCATCCTGCCCGCAACCGGATGAATGGCAAAATCCACGAAAGCTCCGTTTTTCTCCAGTTTATCCGCTAAAGCCCGGACCTTTTGCTGGGCCTGAGCCAGGGCCATGCCGTAGCCCGGGATGACGATCACCCGTTTCGCCTTCTTCAGCAAATCTCCAAGATCTGTGGATCCCGTGGTTTCTCCGGAGGTTTTCTCTACGGAAGGAGCCGAGGCTTTATCGATGAGCTCCTGCACCGTCTCTTCCGCATTGCCAAGCAACATAGTGACACCGGGTTTTGTGTAGAGGGGATTGTCAA
>CAYOYO010000037.1:4495-16500 GCA_964408195.1 uncultured Oscillospiraceae bacterium
CCGGATTGATTACGTCATTGGCGCCGACGACGATGGCCAGATCACAATCGGCAAACTCGTCGTTGATCTCCTCCATGCCCCGGAGCTTTTCATAAGGAACATCCGCTTCAGCCAGCAACACGTTCATATGCCCGGGCATCCTGCCTGCCACCGGGTGAATGGCAAAATCCACGAAAGCCCCGTTTTTCTCCAGCTTATCCGCTAAAGCCCGGACCTTTTGCTGGGCTTGTGCCAGGGCCATGCCATAACCCGGGATGATGATGACCCGGTTTGCTTTCTGCAGCAGGTCTGAAAGAAAATCGGAAGGTATCAACTCGATCGGGGCTTCCTCACTAGCCGGAAGGGAACCGCTGACTTGACCCTCCTGTCCGTGGTTTTTCACAGGCCCGGATACGGAAGTTTTTCCTGTCAGGATGTCTGACAGATGCCGATTCATAGCTTTGCACATCACTTTGGTAAGCAGGAGCCCCGATGCACCTACGATGCCACCCAGAGAAACCAACAGGATATTATTGATGGCCATACCGGCAATCCCGTCAGCCACACCGGAAAGTGAGACCAGCAAAGAGATGGTAATAGGCATGTCCGCGCCTCCCACCCGGATGGTAAAGGCCACACCGAAAAAGCCGCTGATGAGGATTCCCAGGAGCACACTGATAACAAGGGGCACGGAAGGCACAAACATGACCAACATGGCCAGTATGGTAAGAATCAGGGAAAGGGTGGTAATCCCCTGATGCCACCGCCAGATGACGGGTTTTTGAGGAAGGATTTTATGAAGTTTTCCTGCAGCCACCAGGCTTCCTGTTAAGGTTACCATTCCGATGACCAGCGCCAAGGCTCCGGTGACAAGAGCAAATGGCGATAGAACCTGAACATCCAAAAGAGTTACAATAGCTACCAAAGCAGCGGCAGCCCCTCCGAAACCGTTGAGCAGTGCCACCACTTGGGGCATCTGAATCATTTTGATTTTGAAAGACCACCACACACCCACAGCCAATCCCAAAGCCAGGCAAATCCATAAGCCCGCTGCATTGAGGAGTTGGTACTTAATCATGGTAATCCCTACCGCTCCCGCAGTGCAGAAGATACTAATCAGATTTCCCGCTACTGCAGTCCTGACTTTGCTCAATAAGGAAAGTCCCACTAATACACCAAGAGCCAGAATGGCGCAAAGGACCAGATAGATCATATCGCTCATTTCGGATCTACCTCCTTTTGCTTGAACATTTTAAGCATGCGATGAGATAGACCGAAGCCCCCGGCCACGTTGACCATAGCCAGGAAGATACCCAGGTAGCCCAGGATCTGGTTGGCCGTATAGACAGCCATTGCTGTGCAGGTGAGAGCGCCCAGCAACGCAATGCCGGCAAGGGCATTCATAGCGGTCATCAGGGGTGTGTGCAAAAGGCTGGGGACATGGGTGATGACCTTGTAACCCACCAGGGCACACACAATAAACAATAGTACCAGTACGAAGGGATGCATAGTGTTTTATCCTCCAATTTACAGGCCCATAGCCTCTTTTGCTCCTGCGTGAACGATTTCTCCGTCAAAAGTAGTCAGAATCGACGCAACAATCTCGTCGCTGCGGTCAAGGGCCACTTTGCCGTCCTTAATCAGATAATTGACTAGGTGATAAATGTTGTTGGCAAACATCCAGGTGGAGCTTTCCGCCAGCATGCCGGGGATGTTTTTGATGCCGATGATGGTTACGCCGTGCTTTACAACTACCTCTCCAGGCTCTGTAATGGCACAGTTGCCGCCTTGGTCGATAGAAATATCAACGATGACAGAACCGGGGGCCATAGAAGCTACCATGTCCTCAGTAATCAGCTTAGGCGCAAGTTTTCCGGGCACCAGGGCTCCGCAGAATACAATATCCATCTGGGGGAGGGTCTCCTTAAGAAGGTCTCTTTCCTTGGCAAGTGCATCTTCCGGAAGGGATTGAGCATATCCGCCCTTACCCACAGCCATTTCCGCCGGTACTCCGGTTTCAATGACTTTCGCGCCGAGGCTCTTGGCCTGCTCTGCAGCATCCGGCCGGATATCGGCAGCATAGACAACAGATCCCAGTCTCTTTGCCGTGGCCAGTGCCTGAAGCCCGCCGACGCCGGTACCGATAATCAGAGTGTTTACAGGTTTGATCATTCCCACAGCGCAGAAAATCTGGGGTACAAACTTGGAAAGTTCATTGGCAGCCAACAGGATTCCCTTATATCCGGCACATGTGCTCATGGAAGTCAGAGCGTCCATGTTCTGAGCTCTGGAGATGCGGGGCACACCGTCAAGGGTAAGACCGATGACCCCCTTCTTAGCCAAGTTTTTGATCATATCGTGATTGACCGGAGCGGCAGGATGGAGGAATGTGATGAGATATTGACCTTCATGCATCATATCTACTTCATGGATGCCCTTGGCATGATTGAACTGGGGTTCCTTTACCTTCAAGATCACATCTGCCTTCGCATAAATCTCCGCCACATCGTCGACCAGTTCTGCTCCCGCTTCCCTGTACTGGACATCGGAGCAGTGGGCCCCCACTCCAGCGGATGTCTCAACCAGAACCCGGGCACCATCCTTCACTAATTTTGCTACTGTTTCCGGAATGGCGGAAACCCGCAGCTCTCCATGCATAATTTCCTTTGGAACACCGATAATCATTGTAATCCCTCCTATTTTTATATGTTTATAATAAGTGATAAGTTGTAGAAACAAGATTATGGACCCGAACGAGCTTCGGGAAAGCCTACAGGTCTTCGGGGAGAACCGTATACTCGTTTTTCATCGTTGAAAGAACCACCAGTGTCCTGGTCATGGATACGCCGTGGATGCTTTTGATATCGTTGAGCACCTTCTCTAAAGAAGCGGTGGAATCGATTACCACCTTCAGAAGAAAGTCGGAATCTCCCGTGATATAATGGCATTCCACGATTTTCTTATGTTCGAGTACGCTGGCAATAAAACTTTCGTTGTATTTGGGGTGATCGAGACTGATGGAGATGAATGCGGATACATCCTGATTGATCTGCTTTGCGTCAAGTATGAGGGTATACTGCTTTATAATGCCGGAGTTTTCCATCTTCCGGATTCGTTCAATGACGGCGGAAACGGACATGTTGACTTTCTCGCCGATTTCTGAAGCGCTGATGCGGGAGTTTTGCTTTAACTCACCCAATATTTTGATATCGATACTATCCATGGATTTCCGGTCTCCTCTCCCTTAGGTGCAGCAGGATTCATTTGTCTTCATAGTAGCATATTGCAGTAAATTGTAAAGATATCCAAATTAATTCGATAAAAGTTTTCGAAATATAACAAAATAGGCAAAATAAATCCATATTTCAAAATGCCAAAAAGCCTTGGCCGAAAAAAATTCGGAAAAGGTGGGATCCATGGGAATTATTCCTGCAGCCCCGCAAGAATATTTAATTATTTAGGAAAAATTTCGCGTAATAGCGACATAATCTGCAAATTCTTTCGTTTCCGGCTGAAAGGATAAGCCGAAAAGACAGATAGAAAGGATATATTTAAATAAGAAGCAATGGTTTTTCGCACAATAAGATACGCCTGGAAGGGTGTTCGATGCGAAACGTCACAAAAGCTTGAAATTATCAGACTATTTCGCGTATTTTTTCAGCATTTTTAAAAAATAATTTTAAAATCCCCTTGCAATCCTTTTTATCCTGCTATATACTTATGAAGCTTGTGATTGTACCGATAAATCACATGAAAAGTCGGTGCAAGGAATGCGATGAGGTAGGAAGTTACCGTGCTATCGGAGAATTTCTACTGAGAATTGCCCTCTCACGAAGAGGACGAGGGGATTCGCTCTTTTCTTTGTGTAAAAAACAAAGGAACGCACGGCAAAGTGTACGAATGAATTCCCCGTACATGCATAGCGTAAACGTACGAAAGCGCCTGGGAAAAGGCGCAGCAAGGAGGAAAAAATGAGCACGCAGAAAATCAGAATCAAATTGAAGGCTTATGATCACAAGGCGCTGGATCAGTCGGCAGCCAAGATTGTAGACACGGCGAAAAAGACGGGAGCAGAGGTTTCCGGTCCCATTCCGCTTCCCACAGAGAGGCAAGTGGTAACCATCCTGAGAGCGGTCCATAAATACAAGGACAGCAGGGAGCAGTTCGAACAAAGGACCCACAAGAGACTCATCGATATCCTTTCCCCATCCACAAAGACCATCGATGCACTGATGAAGTTGGATATGCCTGCGGGTGTAGATATCGAAATAAAACTGTAACGAGACTTGCGCGTACAAAATATGTAGAAGTCTTAGTATGATTGCAAAGAGTAAATCTTGGCAATCCGCTGTAAGAAGGGAGAAAGAAAGCATGAAGACAATTTTAGGGAAAAAAATCGGCATGACACAGATTTTTTCCGAAGCCGGAGTCGTGATTCCGGTCACCGTCATCGAAGCGGGTCCCAATGTGGTGACACAGATCAAGACCGTTGACATCGACGGATACGATGCAGTCCAGATCGGTTTTGAGGATCTGAAAGAGCAGAGAGCCAACAAACCCATAAAAGGCCACTTTGCCAAATGGCAGGCACCGCTGAAAAAGCATCTTCAGGAAATCCGCCTGGAGGAAGGCGAAAGCTACCAGTCGGGCCAGGTCATAACGGTAGCCGACTTTGAAGAAGGCAAGAAGCTGGATATAACTGGAACCTCCAAAGGAAAGGGGACCCAAGGACACATCAAGAGATGGGGACAAGCAAGAGGACCCATGAGCCACGGCTCCAAGCACCACAGGCTGGCCGGCGCTCTGGCAGCAGGAACCTATCCTTCAAGAGTATTTAAGGGAAACAAAGCTGCGGGGAGAATGGGAAGAGAGACCATCACCGTGCAGAATGTAGAACTGGTCAAAATCATTGCGGACAGAAACCTGATGCTGGTCAAAGGGGCAGTGCCGGGAGGCAAAGGCAGCCTTCTTCGCATCCAGTACGCAGTCAAAGGTCAGGATAAATAGAGAATCTCATAGAGAGGAGGAAGTCAAATGGCTCAGGTAACAATGTTAAAAATGGACGGTACAGAAGCCGGAAGTATCGAATTAAAAGATGAAATCTTTGGTATAGAAGTGAATCAGAATGCTGTACATGCTGTTGTAGTGAATTACTTGGCGAATCAGAGGCAGGGCACACAGTCCGCAAAGACTCGGGGCGATGTGAGAGGCGGCGGCAGAAAGCCCTTCAGGCAAAAGGGCACAGGCCGGGGCAGACAGGGAAGCAGCACATCCCCCAACCAGATTGGCGGCGGAATCGTGTTTGCACCCAAGCCCAGAGATTACAGATACACGCTTCCAAAGAAGCTAAGGCGCTTAGCCATGAAATCAGCCCTTTCCTCAAAGGTTGAGGGGAAAGAAATCATCGTGCTGGAAAGCTTAAAAATGGATGAACCGAAAACAAAAGAGATGATACGGGTATTGGAGAACGTGAAAGCAGCGAAAAAAACCCTGATCATAACGGACATCAAGGATGAAAACGTTGTCCGTTCCGCAGCCAACATCCCCGGGATTAAGACCACCATGGTGGGAGAGATGAACGTGTATGACATTGTCAATCACACCAGTCTCATCTTGACCAAGGATGCAGTAAACAGAATTGAGGAGGTGTATTCGTAATGAAAACCCCTTACGATATTATCCTGAAGCCCGTCATCACAGAAAGAAGCATGGATGATGCGGCAAACAAAAGATACACGTTCAAAGTGGCGGTAGATGCCAACAAGACTCAGGTAAGACATGCCGTGGAAGAGATTTTCGGCGTAGATGTGGAAAGAGTCAACATCATGAACGTGCGAGGTAAATTAAAGAGAATGGGAAGAAATGTGGGCAGAACGGCGGCTTCCAAAAAAGCCATCGTCATCCTTACCGAAAAGAGTAAGGAAATCGAATTCTTCCAAGGTCTATAAGGAGGGCGTTCAATATGGCAATCAGGAAATACAAACCGACCACTCCCGGATTAAGAGGAATGACGGTTTCTACATTTGAAGAGATTACAGCGAGCACTCCGGAAAAGTCCCTTACCGTGACGCTGAAAAAGCATTCCGGGAGAAATTCCAGAGGCAAAATCACCGTTCGCCACAGAGGCGGCGGTTATAGACCCAAGTACAGAATCATCGATTTCAAGCGGGATAAGGACGGAGTACCCGGAAAGGTAGCCACCATCGAGTACGATCCCAACCGGAGTGCTAACATTGCTCTGATCTTCTACGCAGACGGAGAAAAGAGATACATTATCGCTCCTAACACGTTGAAAGTAGGAGACACGGTGTATGCAGGAGAGGGTGCGGACATCCAGGTGGGAAACGCTCTTCCCGTAAAGAACATCCCGGTGGGTACCATCATTCACTGCATCGAACTGAAAGCCGGTAAAGGCGCCCAGTTGGTCAGAGCGGCAGGAAACGGAGCGCAGCTTATGGCCAAAGAAGGCGACTACGCCACTGTAAGGCTCCCCTCCGGCGAAATGCGGAAGATCCGCATGGAGTGCAGAGCTACCATCGGAGAAGTGGGCAACATCGACCACGAGAACATCAAGCTGGGAAAAGCCGGAAGGAAAAGACACATGGGAATCCGGCCTACGGTGAGAGGGTCTGTAATGAACCCCAACGACCATCCCCACGGCGGTGGCGAAGGCAAGACGGGAATCGGCCGCAAGAGCCCCGTCACCCCATGGGGTAAACCCGCACTGGGTTACAAGACCAGAAAGAAGAAAAAGCATTCCGATCAATATATCGTAAAGAGACGCAATGAGAAATAAGCGGAGAGGAGGATGAAAACAAGATGAGCAGATCACTGAAAAAGGGACCTTTTGTAAATGAGAAATTATTGGCCACCATTGAGGCAATGAACGATGCCAACGATAAGAAAGTCATTAAGACCTGGTCCAGACCATCCACTATTTTTCCGCAGATGGTGGGGCATACAATAGCGGTGCATGACGGAAAGAAGCACGTACCCGTGTATATTACAGAAGATATGGTGGGACACAGACTCGGCGAGTTTGCACCCACGAGAAACTATAGAGGACACGCAGCGGACAAATCCTCGAAAGTGAAGAAAAAGTAAGGGAGGATGCAGAACATGGAAGCGAAAGCAGTTGCAAAGTATGTCAGAATGTCTCCCATCAAGCTTAAACCCATTACCGATCTGGTAAGAGGAAAAGGCTTAAAAGAAGCTCTGACCATACTGAAGTTCACCCCGGGCAAAGGCTCGGTGCTGGTGGAGAAGGTAGTCAAATCCGCAGCAGCGAATGCAGAAAACAATCACGACATGAATGTTGATAAACTCTACGTTGCTGAAGTATACGCCCATCAGGGCCCGACCTTGAAACGGTGGAGGGCAGGCTCTCAGGGCCGTGCATCAATCATCCTCAAGAGAAGCAGCCATATCGGCGTAACGCTTAGAGAAAGAGATTAGGAGGTTTGTTGAATGGGTCAGAAAGTTAGTCCACACGGATTGAGAGTCGGCGTTATCAAAGACTGGAACTCCAAGTGGTATGCAGATAAAAAAGATTTCGCCAACTATCTGGTTGAAGACAGAAAGATTCGCGAACACGTCAAGAAAAGAATATTTGCCGCCGGCGTTTCAAAGATTTTAATCGACAGAGCTGCCAACAACCAGGTGAAAGTTACCGTGCTGGCCGCGAAACCCGGAATGATCATCGGAAGGTCCGGAACCGGCATCGACGAGCTGAAAGCAGAAGTGGAAAAGCTCACAGGCAAGACCACCATCATGAATATCATCGAGGTCAAGAGAACCGAAGCCGATGCTCAACTCACGGCAGAAAGCGTGGCTCAGGCTCTGGAAAAGAGAATCTCCTTCCGGAGAGCTATGAAGCAGGCCATTGGGAGAACCATGAAGGCGGGATCCAAGGGAATCAAGATCGTGGTATCCGGACGACTGGGTGGAGCAGAGATTGCCAGAAGTGAAAAGTACAGTGAGGGAAATGTTCCCCTCCATACTCTCAGGTCCGACATCAGTTACGGCTTTGCAGAAGCAGACACACAATACGGTAAAATTGGTGTTAAAGTTTGGATTAATAACGGAGAAATCCTGTCCAAAGACTTGCAGAGTCCGCTGCCCGATGAAGGCGGAAGAAACGACGGAGACAAGAGAAGAAAGCCCGGAGACAAGCGGAGAAGAGACGATCGGGGAAGAAAAGACTCGGATCGTTCCGACAGGCGGGGCGGCTATCGCAGGGACGACAAGGCTGAGATGCCCAAAGCCGTAAACCCCAGAAAGCGCAACAAACCTGTTGAAAAGACTGTGAAAGCAGAGACGACAGAGACTCCGGAAGCCCCTGCGGCCGTGACGGAAGAGTAAATCAGAGTATGAAAGGAGGAACAAGCGATGTTAATGCCAAAGCGTGTAAAACGTCGTCGTGTCCATAGAGGAAGAATGAAGGGCGTTGCCACCAAGGGCAATACCATTACCTACGGCACATATGGATTGGTTGCCCAGGAATGCGGCTGGATTACCTCAAACCAGATCGAAGCCGCCAGAATTGCCATGACCCGTTCCATCAAGAGGGGCGGAAATGTATACATTAAGATATTTCCTCACAAGCCTGTCACCAAGAAACCTGCTGAAGTGCGTATGGGATCCGGAAAAGGTGCTCCCGAGTACTGGGTAGCCGTAGTCAAGCCGGGCAGGGTCATGTTTGAGATCGCAGGAGTTACGGAAGAAAAGGCGAGAGAAGCCATGAGACTGGCTTCCCACAAGCTGCCGCTGAGATCCAAATTTGCCATCAAGGGCCAGGAAATTGCAGAGGGTGGTGAAGCGTAATGAAACTGGAAAAAATGAGAAATATGAGCGAAGCCGAACTCACTGTGGAAGTCAAGAAGCTGAAGAACGAACTGTTCAATCTGCGCTTCCAGCAAGTCACCGGCCAGCTGGAAAACCCGATTAAAATGCGCGATGTTAAGAAGGAAATTGCAAGAGCAAAGACGATCTTGAGAGAAAAAGAGCTGAAGAGAGCGGAAGGCTAAAGAAAGGAGGATGTGGTTATGGAAGAGAGAAACAGAAGGAAGACCAAGGTTGGCCTAGTGGTCAGCGACAAAATGGATAAGACCATCGTAGTAGCTGTGGAAGATTTCGTAAGGCATTCCCTTTACGGAAAGTCCACCAAGCGCACAAAGAACTTCAAAGCTCACGATGAGAACAACGAATGCAACATCGGCGACAAAGTAAGAATTATGGAAACCAGACCTCTGTCCAAGGACAAGAGATGGAGACTTGTGAAAGTAATCGAAAAGGTTAAGTAGGAAGGAGGCACCTATCGTGATTCAGACAGAAACAAGATTAAAGGTTGCTGACAATTCCGGCGCAAAAGAGCTGTTATGCATCCGTATTCTCGGCGGCACGAGCCGCAAATATGCGGGCATAGGAGATATCATCGTATGTGCTGTTAAAGAAGCAACACCGGGCGGCGTGGTCAAGAAAGGCGACGTAGTCAAGGCGGTAATCGTAAGGACGAAGCAAGGCGCCAGACGCGTGGATGGAAGCTATGTGAAGTTTGACCAGAATGCTGCTGTTATCATAAAAGATGATAAAAACCCCGTTGGGACCCGTATTTTCGGACCCGTGGCAAGAGAGTTGAGAGACAAGAGCTTTATGAAGATCGTGTCCCTTGCACCGGAAGTACTGTAGGAGGTGAAAAGGATGCAGATTAAGAAAGACGATACTGTGCTGGTAATCACCGGCAAGGATAAAGGTAAAAAAGGCAAGGTTCTGAAGGCGTTCCCCAAAGAGGATAAATTGATCGTAGAAGGGATTAACATTCAGACAAAGCACCAGAAACAGACCAGAAAGGCAGCTGCGGAAATTAAGCACCAGGAAGGTCCCATCCATGTTTCAAATGTGATGTTCTGGGAAAACAAAGCCAAAGCGCCCACGAGAATCGGATACACGGTAGAAAACGGCGTTAAGAAGAGAGTATCCAAAAAAACAGGCCAGATATTGGACTAGTGAAAGGAGGGACCGATCTTGGCAGCAAGACTGAAAGAATATTATAAAACAGAAGTATTCAAAGCCATGATGGATAAGTTCAAGTACAAGAACGTCATGGAAGTGCCCAAGCTTGAGAAGATCACAATCAATATGGGTCTTGGCGAAGCGAAGGACAATGCGAAAGTCCTGGAGACCGCAGTTCACGAGATGGCTCTCATCACCGGACAAAGGCCCGTGGTGACCAAAGCGAAGAAATCCATCGCGAATTTCAAGGTGAGACAGGGGATGAACGTAGGGGCAAAGGTTACCTTAAGAGGAGACAATATGTATGAGTTTGCAGATAAACTCTTCAACATCGCTCTCCCCAGAGTAAGGGACTTCAAAGGCGTCAGCCGGAATTCCTTCGACGGAAGAGGAAACTATTCCATGGGCGTCAAAGAGCAGCTCATTTTCCCGGAAATCGTCTACGACCAGGTTGACATGATCAAGGGAATGAACATCGTTTTGACAACAACGGCAAAGACCGACGAGGAAGCCATGGCGCTTCTCGAGTTCATGGGCATGCCGTTCACAAAATAGCGAGGAGGTAAGGAAGTGGCAAAGACATCTCTCAAAGTAAAACAGCAGAGAAAACCAAAGTATGCAACACGGGCTTACACCAGATGCAAGCTCTGCGGACGTCCCCATGCTTACCTGAGGAAATACGGCATTTGTCGTATCTGCTTTAGAGAATTAGCTTATAAAGGCGAAATCCCCGGCGTTCGGAAAGCCAGCTGGTAATACCACAAGGAAGGAGGTACAGTAACATGACTATGACAGATCCTGTAGCAGATATGCTGACCAGAATCAGAAATGCCAACACTGTAGGACATGCAACCGTTGATATTCCCGCATCAAAGATGAAGAAATCCATCGCGGAAATCTTGGTCAAAGAAGGATATATCAAAGGATTCAATATCATAGATGACGGCAAACAGGGCACTATCAGGGTGCAAATGAAGTACGGCGCTGATAAAGAAAAAGTTATCAGCGGACTCAAGAAGATCTCCAAACCCGGCTTAAAGGTTTACGCGAAGAGCGACGAGGTACCTAAGGTATTGGGAGGGCTTGGCGTGGCCATCATCTCCACATCCAACGGAATCGTCAGCGACAAGGAAGCCAGAAAACTTGGTGTGGGCGGCGAAGTAATCTGTTATATTTGGTAGGGAGGGAAGACAATGTCAAGAATAGGAAAACTGCCTGTATCTCTTCCTGCCGGCGTTGAGGTAAAAGTCAGCGACAACAACCTGGTTACCGTGAAAGGACCAAAGGGTGAGTTGCAGGAACAGATCAGCAATAGATTGAAAGTCGACATACAGGATGGCGTACTGACTGTGGGTGTCGATGGAGACGATAAAGAAGCCAGAGAGGCTCACGGCCTTTACAGAACATTGATCAACAACATGGTCACAGGCGTTACTGCCGGATTCGAAAAGAGACTCCAGTTGACCGGTGTAGGCTACAAAGCCGAAAAGAAAGGCAATGTGCTGGCTCTTCAACTGGGCTATTCCCATCCGGTAGAGATGGAAGATCCGGAAGGAATCCAGACAGAAGTTGCCGCAAGTGAAGTGATTGTAAAAGGCATAGATAAAGCCTTGGTGGGCAACTATGCAGCGAACATCCGTGCCAAGAGGCCTGTTGAACCCTACAAGGGCAAAGGCTTCCGTTATGCCGGTGAAAATGTCCTCCGTAAGGAAGGCAAGGCCGGTTCCAAGAAGAAATAGGAAGGAGTGGAGAAAATGGCAAAAAAAAGCACAAGAAATGACAAGCGTGTCGCCAGACATGCAAGAGTCAGAAAAGACGTTTTCGGTACTCCTGAAAGACCGAGACTTTGCGTGTACCGCAGCATCTCCAACATCTTCGCGCAGATTATTGACGACGTTAACGGAACCACTCTTGTCTCCGCATCCTCTTTGGATAAAGAGCTCAAGGCGGCTTTTGCAAACGGCGGAAACAAAGACGCAGCGAAGGCGGTCGGAGAAGCAGTCGGAAAAAGAGCT
>CAYOYO010000038.1:0-15698 GCA_964408195.1 uncultured Oscillospiraceae bacterium
GAATCGAACTCGAAAGAGCGTCGAGGGATCAGCAAACCATCGGGGATGGTTTGCCCCGAGACGGTCCGAGCCCTGTGCTTGGGCGAAGGGCGGCAGATTTGCGCAGCCTGGAAAGAAAGCAAATCTGTGTAATTCTCTTCACCCGCTCCAGACATAAAAAAACCCCATTCGTTTGACGCATGGGGTTTTTCTTATACTACCGCATCTATTTGCTGTTTGAGCTCGACAATGTGCTCCGTCCAACTTTTTACCGCCTGTTGATCGCCTTTGTCCTGGGCTTTTTTGAGAGCCTGTTTATAGGACAATAGTTTAAATTGCATTACCCGCTTGTCCATGAACTCACCTCCTTTAATGCGTTAAATTATTATATCACAATTTACTCATAACCGCAAGTGGGGGCTTTACTTGCAAGTTTCCCGTTCTTTTCAAGTCAGAATATTCTTGCTATAATAGACTGTGCATAACCTTAACCTAAAATGCCCAAACGGAGCATGGGGGTAAAACAGGTATGCAACAGAGCAGTTATCGTACCGTTACAGAAAGGATGCGGGGTAACCAATGTCTGATGTATATGAGGAAATGAAAAACGCTGTTCTTGAAGGGGAAGAGGAGGAAGCGGCAGAACTGGCTCGAAAAGCGGTTTTGTTGGATTTGGACCTGGAAAAGGTAATGTATGAAGGGTTTTTAATGGGGATTCAGGAAGCGGGACGACTTTACGAAGCAGAGGAATATTTCCTTCCTGAGCTGGTATGTTCCGCTGATGCCTTAAAAGCAGCGTTAGCCGTCCTTGATGAGAAATTGAAAGGCAGTCCGATGATTACCTCCGGTGCGGGTAAGGTGGTCCTTGCTACCGTGGAAGGGGATGTGCATGACATTGGAAAAACCATCGTAGGCTCTATGATGACAGCTGCGGGCTTTGAAGTACACGATCTGGGTGCGGATGTGGAGAGCCGGGAGGTGGTAAGGGCAGTCAGAGAATTGGAGCCGGACATATTGGGACTTTCCGCCCTTTTAACGCCGACCATGGAGGAACAGAGGAAGATTATAGAGATGCTCTCCGCTGAAAGTATGAGAGATAAAGTGAAGGTGATAGTGGGGGGCGCTCCGGTAAATCAGAGCTGGGCAGATAAAATCGGGGCCGACGGGTATTCGGGAAATGCCCTGTCAGCGGTAAAGCTGGCCAAAGACCTGCTTTCAAAAGAGAAATCGGAATAAGGAGGCGGATGCTATGAATATGATGGGACGAGTTCTGGACGATGGGGAAATCAAGGAAATCCACAAACAGAGCATACATATACTGGAAAATGTTGGTGTTAAGGTGCCCGTTGAAAAGGCTTTAGCTCTCCTGGAAGCGGCCGGTGCAAGAATCCAATGGGACAAACAAATCGCTTTGATACCGGAATCCCTTATTGACAAGGCACTTGAGACTGCCCCCAAGGAGTTTGTGCTGGGGGCCAGAAATCCGGAATTCGATTTTTCTGTCCCATCTTCCTTTACGGCCATGAATCTTGATGGGGCCGGGGTCAATGTGATTGATCGAACAACCGGGAAGAGAAGGAATGCAAGGCTGAGTGACGTTGCCGACGCAGCAAGAGTTTTTGAAGAAATCGACATCGGGAAGATCCTCTGGTCTCCCGTGGTTCCCTATGATGTGGAAAGCGGAGCTTCCGGGATTTTAAACACGGCCACCTCTTTTGCAAACTGCAGCAAACATCTACAGGATGAGGCAAAAAACATTCGGGAAGTCCCTTATATTATAGAGATGGCGAAGGCGATTGCGGGGAGCCTGGAGGAAGTGGTCAGACGGAAAATTTATTCGGCAACGTACTGTACTGTGGCACCTCTTTGTCACGATCCGGAAATGCTGGAAGCGAACATGGAGCTGACCAAATATCATGTACCGATCTTGGTGTATCCCATGCCTGCCTGCGGCAGCACCGGGCCGGCCAGCCTCTGCTCCAATATCGCTTTGGCCAACGCAGAAGCGCTGTCCGCAATGGCCATCTTTCAGCTGGAAAGTCCCGGAACACCTCTTCTCTACGGGGCAGCTCTCGGTATCATCGACCGGAGGAGCGGTGTTTTTCTCGAGGGAGCCGTCGAGACAGCGCTTCAGCTGGCCGCCATGGGTCAGATGGGGAAACACTACGGACTTCCCACCATTATTGCTGGGTGCCTTTCCGATGCCAAGGAGATCGGCATGCAAGCGGTAATGGAAAAAACCCTGACTACCCTTCCCCTCGCCTTAAACCGAATCGATGTGGTACAAGGCATCGGACTGATTGAAAGCAGCATGACCCTATGCCTTCCCCAGATGCTTATCGATGCGGAAATCGGGCTTCTTTGTAATCGCCTGCAGGCCGGCATTGACATGTCAACGGATAAGAACTTGATTGAAGATATTAAAGCGGTGGGACAAGGCGGTCACTATTTAAAGCAAAAGTCTACCAAAACACTCTTCCGCAGCAATGAGTTCTATACGCCGGTGCTCAGCGAAAGAGCAACCTATGAAGCTTGGCTGGAAATGGGATCTCCGAATATGTACTCAAAAGCACACCGAAAAGTTGAGGAAATCCTGTCAGGAGAACCTAAAAAACCTCTGGACCCTCAGGCTCAAAAGGTCATTAATGAAATCACGGAGGAAGCAAGAGTGAAACTTGGGAGGTAAAATGGCGATTCTGCGAGTGGAAAATTTGTGCAAAAGTTACAGGATGGGCGAGGTTTTGGTGGAAGCACTGACAGACGCCTCTTTTGTCGTGGGAGAAGGGGAATTTGTAGTAGTTCTGGGCCCCAGCGGCTCGGGAAAAAGTACTCTTCTGAATATCATCGGAGGAATGGATTCTCCTACTTCAGGAAAGGTCTTTTTCGGAGAGGAAGAAATCACCGCTTTTGACGAGAAGAAACTGACGGAATACCGGCGCAGTCGAGTGGGTTTCGTCTTTCAGTATTACAATGTCATGGCCAGCCTCACTGCAGAGGAGAATGTGGAACTGGCCATGGAAATCGTTGAACATCCATTACCGGTTGACGAAGTGATCAAAGCGGTAGGATTATGGGAAAGAAAAGATCATTTTCCCTCCCAACTCAGCGGAGGCGAACAACAGAGGGTTTCCATAGCCAGAGCCATCGCTAAGAATCCCCAGTTGCTCCTATGTGACGAACCCACCGGGGCCTTGGATTACAAAACGGGAATTTCAATCATGGCTTTGCTTCGCCGATTGAACCGTGAAATGGGGAAGACCCTTATCGTCATAACTCACAATGCGGACATTGCCCAAATGGCTGATCGGGTCATTCGGATGAGAAGCGGCGAAATCATTGAAGATGTGATGAACCAAAAGCCGCTTATGGCAGAGGAGATCAAGTGGTAATGAGGAAAATGGACCGCATGCTTTTCCGCATGATCAAAAACTCCAGAAGTCAATTCCTCGCCGTTCTCGTCATTATTGTGGCTGGTATCAGCATGTACACCTCCATGAGCATGGTATCTGCCAATCTACGGACTACCCTGGACACGTATTATGAAGAAAGCAACTTCCCCAACCTCTTTATACAGGTGTCAGGGGCTTCCGCCCAGGTGGTGGAGAGACTGCATCACATTCCCGGAGTTTCCCGGGTTACCGGCAGCCTTACGATGGATGTACCTGTGATTGCAGATAACAGCGATAAACGGAAAACTCTGCGCCTCATAACAATAAATGAGGATGAAGAGGAACTGAGTCGTTCCACACTGCTTGCGGGAAGACCATTGTCCCGTACGCGCAAGGAGGTCTGGCTCATCAATCAGTACGCCGAAGCAAACGGCATAAAGCCCGGCGATGAAATCAGGCTTCAGGTCTCCGGCGTGGTTCACAGGATTGAAGTGGCGGGAATCGTAGCAAATCCGGAGTACATATATCTGATGGAAAATTCGCAAACCATCATGCCAAATGAAAGTAATTTCGGCGTTTGCTATCTTAGCGAAGCACTAGGTCGTTCGGTCACGGGTGAAGCCCGGAATTATAATACGATTCGCATTGAATATGTGCCGGAAGCAGATGAAGAAGCTCTGATTCATGAAGTGGAGGAGCAGCTGAAGCGTTATGGAATCATAAGTATCGTTAAGCGAAAGGATCAGCTGAGCAATGCGGTGATTCAGGAGGAACTGCTGAACCTGAGGCGAATGTCCGATTCTCTTCCCATACTGTTTCTTTTCGTGGCAGGTCTCATTCTCATGATGATTCTATCCCGGATGGTGAAGAAGGACCGGATGAAAATCGGGGTTCTGAAAGCCATAGGTTACAGCGACAAACAAATCCTGCTGCACTATACAAAGTATGCTGTTATTGCCGGGATTCTGGGCGGCCTTCTGGGAAGTACCATGGGTATGGCCCTTGCCGGTGCCATGACCAAACTATATCTGGAGTTTTTCAACATCCCCCTGCTCAGGATGCAATTTGATGTTTCCTATATTTTTTCTGCTATGTTCCTGACGGCTCTGTTCTGCATCTTCTCCGGTATCATTGGAGCCAGGGGGATATTAAGAATTGCTCCTTCCGACTCCATGCGGGAGGAACCGCCAAAACGAGGCAAACGCATCTTGCTTGAAAGGTTTCCTCTTCTCTGGAAACAGCTCTCCTTCAGCCGGAAATTGGTGATGAAGAATATTTTCAGGAACAAAAAACGTACCGCTTTTGTGATCGCCGGCGTGGCGCTGACCTATGGCATGATGTTGTTTACAGCCACCATGCCCGCGGTGGTGGATCAGCTGATGAACCAGCATTTTATCCAGTTTCAGAAGATGGATTACAGCATCAGTTTTTACAAGCCCGTGGATGAAAGGGCTGTAAAAGATCTCAACCATGTCATCGATGCCGACTATGCCGAGGGTATGATTGAATATCCCTTTGAGCTTAGCCGAGGAAACAGAAAGAAGTTGGTGAACATTCTTGGGCTGGAGGAGGATACCCGGTTTTACACTTTTACCGATGTTTCAAATAAACCCGTGTCCATCAGAGCGAATGGAATATTGTTGTCGGAGAACCTGTCAAAGGTACTTAAAGTCAAGGTGGGAGACCGGTTAAAGGTCAGCAGCTTTCTTTGGGAGGAAACGGAGCTGGAGTTGCCCGTGGCCGGGGTGATAAAGCAATCCCTGGGCATGAACGCTTATATGGACATTGAGGAGATGAGAAATCTATTTCTGGAGGACGGCATTATTACAGGAATCTATGTGGATTCAGATGATAGCAATCTTCCCGAAAAACTCATGGGTGCGGCAAATGTGGCCTCCATCATGTCCACAGAGGAAATGAGAGGGGTTTATGAGGAATATCTGGATCTGATCACACTCAGCATCGGATTTATGCTGGCATTTTCCGGCATCATAGGCTTTTGCATCGTGTATATAGCCACCATAACCAGTATCGGCGAGAGAGAGGGCGAGTTTTCGTCTATCCGGGTACTGGGATTCACAAAAATGGAAATATTCCGGATGGTACGAAGAGAGAACGATATGATCACCGTAGCAGGTATTTTGGTGGGAATCCCTGCTGGAAGGCTGTTTTGCCGGTATAGCTCGGAGATTTTCAGCACGGACCTCTACAGTATGGATATGACGCCAACATTTCCTGCCGGCGTATGGGCCGGTGTGTTTACCCTGGCCTTTGTCATGCTGGCTCAGTTTGCCACCTATCGAAAAATTCGAGGCCTGGATTTTCTTCAGGCGCTGAAAAACAGAGCGGGATGAGGATTGTGAAAGAAGAGGAAAGGATGGTTGCCTCATGAAAAAAGGGAACATAAAAAAATGGATTGCTTTGGGGTGCGCGGTCTTAGTAATTGCAGCGGCTTACGCATCCTTCCTGTACACGGGGGGAGTGGAAGCGGATATTGTGACCGCGGAGAAGGGAACAATTCGCAAGGTAATCAAAGAAACGGGAACGGTGGTGTCGGATGCCGTCATCACTGTGTCTGCCGATTTCTCCGGCGAAATAAAAGGAATCCTGGTAGGGGAAGGAGATCAGGTCAAGGAGGGAGATCTGCTTCTGACGGGGGACGAAAGCGCTGCCTTGCTGGATTTGAAAAGCCTTCAGGCCCAACTTTCCGGCCTATTGGTTTCCCATGCCCGTGCGAAAGAAACCGCTGCTAGGAGTAAGACTTTATATGAGCAGGGAGCTTTGAGCCGGGAGGAATACGACGCCTCCTTGGCAGCAGAAAAGGAAATGGCCGCTCAGGTATCCTCCTTGAGATATTCTATCGAGAGCTTTGCCAAAACTTCCGGTGCTTCCGGTGTTACAGCGCCCAGAGGTGGGACGGTTACCGAGGTTTATGTAAAAGAAGGAGAGTATACCTCTGTAGGGGCGGGTCTGCTCGAAATCTCCAACTTGGATACACTGTATATAGAAGCCGGTTTGGTCTCGGAGGATGCTGACCTTGTAAGGGAAGGAAACCGGGTGTCGGTATACGGAGCCGATGCCGGCGGCCTCCCTGCCATGGGCAGCAGCGTCCGCCGGGTTCACCTGAAAGCCCGGGAAGTAATGTCCGGACTGGGGATCCTTCAGAAGCGGGTCATGGTGGAAATCGCCACGGATCCTGCCCTCAAGCTCCGTTTGGGGAGCGATGTGGATATAGAAATCGTTGTTGCCGAGAAAGATAACGTACTTTGTGTTCCAAAGGATGCGGTCTTTGAAATGGATCATGAGCAGTATGTCTTTGTTTCGGAGGAGGGGAAAGCTCGCATCCGGCAAGTGGAAACGGGTCTGGAGGGTGATGATTTTATTGAGATCACTTTCGGCCTGCAGGAAGGAGACCGGGTTTTGTCTTCTCCCGGAAACGAGATTGAGGACGGAGTCAGACTCAAACAATAACCGGCCAGGGGGACAGCCAGGGGGACAGCCAGCCACGGGGACAGACCCTTTGTCAGGTTTTCCTGACAAAGGGTCTGTCCCCGTGGCTGGCTGTCCCCCTGGCCGGAAGTTGGAGTTGAAAAGTGGACTGAAAGATGGGATAATATATTTGCAATACTATTCTGAAAAATGAACAGGAATACAGCATTCGGGGAGAATGACAATGAACATCAGAGAAATTGCCCGTCAGGCTGGGGTATCCGTGGCTACGGTTTCCCGGGTCCTGAACCATCCGGAAACGGTAGCGCCAAAGACTCGCGAGCGCATCTTGGCCCTCATGGCTCAGACGGAATATAAGCCAAACTGGTTTGCCAGAGGGCTCAATTTCAATAAGACAGATACCATCGCCCTGTTGATTCCCAATATCATGAATCCTGCCTACGTGGAAATTGCCGAAGGGGTTGAGTCCGTAGCAAACCAGAAGGGCTACACGGTACTCCTATGCATTACCGAGGGTGAAGTCTCAAAAGAGCGAAAATACATACAGACACTCATCGACCGCCGTATCGACGGTGTTATTCTGGTATCCTCCCTCCTGGACAACGATGATTTAAGCCGGCTGAAACAACAAGGGGTTGCAGTGGTGCTGATCGGCGAACATAACGGAAATTCGCCGGAGCCCATGGTTCGCATCGACTGTTGTTCCGCTTCCTATCAAGCGGTACAGCACCTTTTGAATTGCGGTCACAAATCCATAGCGCTGGTTTACGGGAAGGCTCCTGTTATGGAAAACAGAAACAAGATGGATGGTTACCAGAAAGCTCTGAAGGAGGCCGGTATTCCCGTGAGAGAGGATTTTCTCGTGGAGGAGGAGAATACCATTGAAGGCGGTTATGTAGCCACAAGGAAACTGTTGGGACTGAAAAAACCTCCCAGAGCCATCTTTACCACTTCGGATCTGCTGGCTTTCGGCGTTATCGATGCACTGAGAGATGCTGAACTTTGTATCCCGGAAGATGTGGCCGTCATGGGTTTCGACAATATACGTATAGCAAACCTGATGGTGCCGAAACTTTCTACCGTTGCGAAACCCCTCCATAAAATGGGACTTTCCGGGGCAAGATTGCTTTTGGATGTAATCGAAAGCGACAGTGATAAGGAAATAGCCATGAAAGAAATCGTCCTGCAGTCCAAATTAAAAATCAGAAAGTCCTGCGGGCACAAAGAGAGGATAAAAGAAATATTTTAAGAGAAAGCCACAAGGAGAGCCACTATGAAGACCAATTTTCTGGGACTTTCGCTGAAAAGCCCTATCATCGTAGCTGCCGGACCCTGGAACCGTGACGGAGAGAGTATACGGAAAAGCCTGGATTCCGGTGTGGGTGCAGTAATCACGGAAACCATCGTCAGCGAGCCCGTCATTGACGTAAAACCCCGTATAGCCTATGACGGTGTGGGAGCGCAGAATATCCGGCTGTTCAGCGATGTGCAGATTGAAGGCTGGGAACGGGAGATGGATATTGCGAAAAGCCATGGCGGTATTGTAATTGCCAATGTTTCTGCCCACACCCCTTCTGAACTTGCTTATTTGGCCGTCAAAATGGAAAAATACGGAGCTGACGGCATTGAACTTGGGCTCTCCACTCCCATGGGAGTGGACTTGGAGGTTGTAGCCTCTGACCCTGAGGAAGTCTATGAAATGACAAGGTGTGTAGTAGAAAATGTGAAGATCCCCGTCATGGTGAAACTTTCTCAAAACGTTACCAACCTTTCCAGAGTCGCAAAGGAGGTCCAGAGGGCAGGGGGGTCGGCTGTTTCCGCCATCAACGCCATCCGTTGCATACTGGGAGTGGATATAGGGAGAATGGAACCTTTGCTGCCCACCTACGGGGGCTATTCGGGCAGACCTATAAAGCCTCTTGGCCTGGCATCCGTAGCCTCTGTGGCCCAGACCGTAGACATTCCCATCTGCGGCATCGGCGGCATCGACTGCTATGAAAGTGCACTGGAATACATTATGCTCGGGGCTTCCGCAGTGCAGATCGGGACGGCACTCATGCTGAAAGGCCGGGACTATGTGAGCAGGATTGTCGAAGATCTTAACCTGTGGGGTGAGGAAAACAAAGTTCGTGATGTAAAGGAAATTCGGGGAAAAGCCCTGGAAAAACTGAAATCCTTTGAAGAGATCAAAATCGAGCCGCTGGTATGCCATGCAGACAACCGAATCCCATGCGTAGCAGGATGCAATATGTGCATCGATGCATGTATGTACGGCGCAGCGAGCAGGTCAAAAGATGGAGATATCTGCATAGATCCCTATCGTTGCACAGGATGCGGGCTTTGCACCTTCCTTTGCGAAAGTCATAAGTTACACCTAGAATGGTGATATCTCCCATGGCAAAATTAGTTATCTAAATTTTCTATTATTTCCTGCAATTCTATTGCAAAATATCGGGGAAGTGGTACAATGTTAACATCATGTAACTGGTTACACCGTATGTGATAAAATATCGTCTTATATGTGGGTGAAAGAATTGGAATTTCAGGAAGGAGTGAGATGCGTTGAGTAAGGTAGACAAAAAGAAGTACACCGATGAGGCGGATTATGGCTACAATCTCAGAACTGCAAGAGAAGAAGCGATGAGGTGCCTCCTGTGTATTGACGCCCCCTGCAGCAAAGGCTGCCCTGCCGGAACAGATCCGGGAAGCTTTATCCGTTCCATTCGATTCAATAATGTGAAGGGTGCTGCTGAAACCATCCGGAAAAACAACATTTTAGGAGGATCCTGTGCAAGGATTTGCCCGTATGATCGACTCTGCGAAGAAGAGTGCAGCAGGTGCGGTATCGACAGACCCATTCAGATTGGCAGGCTCCAGCGGTTTGCCATCGAGCAGGAAAAAGCTCTGAAGATGAAGACCCTGGAACTGCCAAAGAAGAAAAAACCTTTCAAAGTTGCCTGCGTTGGCGCCGGTCCGGCTTCTCTGGCCTGTGCCGCAAAGCTTGCACAGGAAGGGTACCAGGTTACGATTTATGAAGAACAGGAAAAGGCCGGAGGTGTTTTGACCTACGGAATCACACCCAGTCGTCTTCCCGAACATGTAGTAGCACATGATTTAAAAACGGTGAAAGACCTCGGTGTCAAATTCGTGTTCAATACAAAAGTGGGACGGGATGTGGATCTGAACAAGCTGGGTTACGATGCCATTTTCATCGGCGCCGGTCTTTGGGGAACAACCCTTCCGGAGATTCCGGGAATCGACAAGGAAGGAGTCTGGACAGCCATTGACTTCCTGAAAAAGGGCAGAACCGAAAAAGAAAACTTTAAACCGGGAGAAAATGTCATCATCATCGGCGGCGGAGACGTAGCTGTGGATTGTGCGGTTACAGCAAAACTTCTCGGAGCGAAAAATGTACATATCGTGTACAGAAGAACCATTGAGGAAGCTCCCGCCAACATGACGGAATTCCAATATGCCCTTTCCCTGGGAATCGGCATGACCACAAACATGGCTCCCGCTGAAGTGTTGGGGGGTAAGAAGGTGGAAGGCATGGCTTTCAACGGTCGTGACGGCGTTTCCGGTCTGAAGCTCAAGGCGGATGCGGTGGTATTTGCTATTGGACAAAAGCCGGAGGATATGACGGCGATCGCCGACGTTAAGGTTACAGAAAAAGGAAGGATCAAGGCCGGTCGCAACGGGAAAACCAATCTTGCCAAAGTCTTTGCAGCCGGCGATATCGTAAACGGCGGAAAGACAGTAGTTGAGGCCGTTGCAGAAGGAAAGGATGCGGCTGACAGCATCATTGCCTACCTTGCAAAGAAAGAAGGTGCGAAATAATGGCTGTAAAGAAAGATTTGTCCATAGAATATCTGGGCGTCAAGTGCGAAAACCCGTTCTTCCTTTCCTCCTCCCCTGTAGGCGGCAACTATGATATGGTTGCAAAAGCCTTTGAGACGGGATGGGGCGGCGTTTTCTTCAAAACCATTGGAATCTTTGTGGCAGACGAATGTTCTCCCAGGTTTGACCAGAACGACAAGGCCGGCGTGCCTTGGATCGGCTTCAAAAACATGGAGCAGATTTCCGATAAGCCTACAGAAAAGAACTTCGAGTTCCTCTACAAACTCAAGAGAGATTATCCGGACAAGGTTGTGGTATCCAGCGTTATGGGCAGCTGCGAAGAGGAGTGGGAGCAGCTCGGCATCATGTCCGAACAGGCAGGTGCAGATCTGATCGAATGCAACTTCTCCTGCCCGCAGATGACAAGCCATGCCATGGGTTCAGACGTAGGGACTAACCTGGAACTGGTGGAGCAATATTCCAGAGCGATTTCCAAAGTCACAAAGCTCCCCATCATCGCAAAAATGACCCCTAATATCACCATAATGGAGCCTGCCGCCATTGCGGCAGTCAGGGGCGGTGCAAAGGGTATCTCCGCCATCAATACGGTGAAATCCATCACCAGCATGGACTATGAGAATATGACAGGTATGCCGGTGGTAAACGGTGTTTCCTCTATTTCCGGTTATTCCGGAGCTGCAGTGAAGCCAATCGGTATGCGATTCATCGCAAACCTGGCCTCCTGCCCTGACCTTGCGGGGATTCCACTATCGGGCATCGGCGGCATTGAGACCTGGAACGACTGCCTTGACTATATGCTGGTAGGCGCCAGAAACATTCAGGTTACCACTGCAGTCATGCAGTACGGATATGATATCGTAAAAGATATGATCAACGGCATGGCCCACTTCATGGATGAAAAGGGCATCAATGACATCTCTGAGTTAGTCGGTCTCGCTCTCCCCAACCTGGTACCGGCAGAAGAACTCAACCGCGATTTCAAGGTCATTCCCAAGATTGATTCCAAGAAATGCGTTGGTTGCGGCAGATGTTATGTTTCCTGCTACGATGCGGCTCATCAGGCCATCGACTGGGACGACAAGAAGAGAAGGCCCTCCATCAACGACGAGTGCGTAGGTTGCCATCTCTGCCTGAATGTATGCCCTGTCAAGGACTGCATCCTGCCTGGCGAGATCAAGTGGAAAGAGGGCAGAAAGCCCGCAGAAATCAAGGTTAAGCAAAATTACGTATAAGTCGGTACAGACAGCATTACGAAATTACAAAGAAGCTATAACCGAAAAGAATCAGTCAGCCGCGAGAATGGACCGTTGCGAATCATCCTCGTGGCTGATTCTTTTTGCGGTCAAAGAATTTGCTTTTCCCTGTAGGGGTATATATAATAATTATAACAGGAATTAATGCAAAAGGAGATACCATGAGTGATTCAAATCTTGTAACGGTAACATGCAGGAATCTGCGCAGCTGGGGCAGGCAGGCCCTTTCCGGGAGATGGTCATCGGCTGTTCCGGCGACTTTACTGATGACGGCCTTGACCGCACTGCCCATCCTTTTTTTCTCTTTTTTCTATGACTCCCAGACTCTGGACTATATCTCCGACCTTTATGCCTTTTTGGTTGGCGGTCCCATCGCTTTAGGATATATCACCTTTATCCTTGCTTTGTTCCGCAGGAGAAGCACCTCTCCTATTGAAGTCTTTTATGGGTTTGAGCGCTTTGGAAAAGCCCTGGGACTCTTTGTAGTGATGAATGTTTTTATCCTGCTTTGGTCGCTACTTTTCATCATACCCGGAATCATCGCATCCTTTCGGTATGCCATGGCCTTCTACATATTGGCGGATCACCCTGAGATGGGCATTTTGGAGATAATCGACGAAAGCAAGCGGATGATGCGGGGGAACAAGTGGAAGTATTTTTGCCTGGAGATTTCCTTTATCGGCTGGATTCTTCTGACTGTTCTTACTGCAGGCATCGGCTACTTTTGGGTCATGCCATACATATCGGCTTCTACAGCGGGTTTTTACGAAGTGGCCAACGGAAATCTGAGGCCCTACTACGCGAAACTGGCTCCTGACGAAGAAAATTAGGAACAAACCGATCTCCTTCTACATAAAATGTACAGTGATTTTTTGAAAGGAGACGGGTATATGAACGGGAGTGCCAGGCATTATTTCCCGGGGAATAACACCCCGGGCGGTTTTTTTTCTTACTATGATTCTATCATGGACCAGAGAGAAGCAAAGAGGATATGGTGTATCAAAGGAGGCCCTGGAACTGGGAAATCCAGCTTCATGAAAGGCATCGGAGAAACCATGCTGGCGGAAGGCCATGACGTTGATTTTTTGCATTGTTCTTCCGATAACAATTCTTTGGATGGGATTATTATCAAAGACCTATCCGTTGCTATGATGGACGGAACAGCCCCCCATGTGATCGACCCCAAGAATCCGGGAGCGGTGGACACCATTATCAATCTTGGAGAGTTCTGGAGCGAAGAGGGAATCCGCAAAAACCGCAGCCGTATTATAGAATCCAATGAAAAGATCGCAGATATCTTTCGAGTCGTCTATCATTATCTCCTGGCAGCGGAAAGCATGTACGACAGCATTGCACAGATTCGCCAAAGAGACCGGAGATATTCTGCGGACTACGGGATTGCCATGGATATAATAGGTGATGAACTGGGCAGTGGTTACAAGAGGGAAAAGGCTGGAAAGGTACGGAAGTTTTTTGTCGGAGCCATAACTCCTCAGGGCCTTATAAATTACATTCCCGGACTCATCGACCCGTATAAGAAGGTGTATGTAATGAATACGGAAGTGGGGGGAGGCACGGAAAACATTACCTCGTTGATTATGGAGGCGGCTTTATGCAGAGGCTTTGATGCTGAGGCATTTTATTGTCCCATGAAGCCGGAGAAAAAGTTGGAGCATCTTCTGATTCCGGAGCTGTCCCTGGCAATTGTTACATCGAATTCCTACCATAGTGTGGGTTCGGGGAACCATTCCCAGGAAAGAATAGAAATCAATCTGACCCGGGCGGACTCCCTATCAGATACTTCATTGCCGAAAGAAATGGCGGAGGAGAGCTCCCATCGTATGGAGGAACTGATTACAAGAGCTGTTTATTACCTGGGAAAAGCGAAACAAGAACACGATCTCTTAGAATCCTTCTACATTCCCAATATGGATTTCAAAGGCATTGAAGAACTGAGAAGGAGCATTGAAGAACAGATCAGAAAGGAGTAGGAGACAGGATAATGAATTTGCCTTTTCTCCTCCTCCTCTGTATAATATAAGAAGAATTTTTGTACGATAACAAGATAAAAAGGAGCGGAAACATGAGCAGCTTAGAAAAGAAATACCCCTATGTTGAGGTGGATTTAGGTAAACTTCGTCATAATATCGATACAGTGGTAAAAATGTGCGGAGAGCAAGGAATCACCATAGCGGGAGTGGTCAAGGGCTTCAACGGCATTCCGGAGACACTGCCGATCTATCAGGAATCCGGATGCATGGCCATAGCCAGCTCCAGGCTCGAGCATATCGAAGACGCTAGAAATATGGGGCTTACAGGGCCTTTCATGCTAATAAGAATCCCTATGAACAGCGAGGTGCCCGACTTGGTGAGGCTGGCAGATATCAGTCTCAATAGTGAAATTTCCGTATTGTCTGCCATCAACGAAGAGTGCAAAAAGCAGGGCAGGACCCATAAAGTAATCCTGATGGCAGATTTGGGTGACCTGAGGGAAGGCTTCTGGGACGTGGCGGATTTAGTGAAGGCAGCTCTTTATGTTGAAAATGAACTGGAGCACGTCACTCTGGAAGGCATTGGAACCAACCTGGGCTGCTACGGCTCCATCAACGCCACTCCGGAAAAGATGGAGGAATTGATTGGCAAGGCAGAGGCCATTGAAAAGGCCATCGGAAGACAGCTGGATCTCATTTCCGGAGGAGGCACCACATCTTTCCCCCTGGTTGTGAACCATACCATGCCGGAGAGAATCAACCATCTGCGGATGGGAGAGGGAATTGCCTTGGGCAAGGACCTTCAGGATCTATGGGGGCTGGATATGAGCTTTCTCAATCAGGACGTATTTACCTTGCGGGCTGAAATTATTGAAATCAAGGACAAGCCCAGCTATCCAGTGGGAGAAATCTTCGTGGATTGTTTTGGAAATAAGGGTGTATATATCGATAGGGGAATTCGGAAACGAGCTATTCTGGGCATCGGGAAAGTGGATTTCTGCCTGGACAGCCAGCTGGAACCCAGACTTCCCGGAGTGGAGATCTTAGGCAGCAGCAGCGACCATCTGCTGGTGGATATTCAGGATTGCAAAGAAAATCTGAAGGTGGGTGACATCCTGGAATTTGACCTCCGCTATTCCACCATGGTCTTCCTTACAGGCTCAAGATACGTAAGGCTGGAGATCAAAAAATGAAACAACCTCTACAGAACCAAGCAAGACAGCCTTTTGTACCCCTGCTCTTTGCCGGGGATATCAATGTATATAGCATGGCACGGGCCTTCCATGAAATCTACGGGATACGCCCTACCGTTTATGGCAAATATCCCGCATGGCCCTGTCAGGGCAGCAGAATCATGCACTACACCGCAGACAGCAGGGCAGATCAACAGGACACATTCCTGAAGCTTGTCACCGAATTCGCGGCGGAGCACAAAGAAGAGAGAGTGCTTCTCCTTGGCTGCGGCGACAGTTATGTACAACTCATCAGCAGCAATCTGGGAAACTACCCGGACAATGTGGAAGCACCCTACATTCCCATTGAAATGATGAATGAACTCATTCATAAAGAAAAATTCTATAACATGTGCGAGGAGGCAGGGGTGGATTATCCGTCAACCTTTGTTCACCGCAAGGAAATGGGACATGCTTTCGATTTACCCTTTGAAGGTCCTTTTATCATCAAACCTTCAAACGGTATCTTATACTGGAAGTATCCTTTCCCCGGGCAGAAAAAAGTTTTCCAGGAAAAAACCCGTGAAGACCTGGAAGGAGTGCTCG
>CAYOYO010000039.1:0-4656 GCA_964408195.1 uncultured Oscillospiraceae bacterium
ACCCCAAGACTCTCAATGACTACTTTGACTCCCTGGAGGATATGCCGGTGATGGCGGAGGATACCACTTCAGGCACCACGGATCCTTCCGAGGACCCCTCTGCCGGAGGAACACCGGGCACAGCGCGGACAACCCTCTATCCAGTCGTAGAAAAATAGAAAAAGCAAGAAGACTTTCGCAAGGCGTTTCCGTTCTGCGAAAGTCTTTTTTATGTTCTCCTATTATTTCATTTCTTGTTATGTATCCCCTCTTATCTGGGCTCAATGATGAGCTTGATTGCCGTTCGCTCCTCCCCTTCGATCTGAATGTCGGTGAAGGCCGGGACACAGATCAGGTCCATTCCGCTGGGGGCCACAAATCCTCTGGCGATGGCCACGGCTTTTACCGCCTGGTTGAGAGCTCCTGCTCCGATGGCCTGGATTTCCGCTCCCCCTCTCTCTCGCAGCACTCCTGCTAAAGCACCTGCTACGGAGTTGGGATTTGACCTTGATGATACCTTTAATACTTCCATTTCTATTTCCCCTTTCATGGATGACCTGTTACTGCGAAAGCGTTTTGTCCTATTTTACTTTAAGAGGTCTGTCGAAACCCCACGCTTTCGCACACAGGAGTCCATTTTATTTCGACAGGAAATGATTCCAAAAGTCACCTTTCCGCATGATAGGCCGGCATACCCTGTAACTTCTTGCCTAAGTCTTGCATTTTTTGCTGTCCCTGGTTATAATGAGGTAGAGGTTGTCCCCCCTGGCAGCCTCATACAAATCTCTAATCCCAATACCCCTTTTGAACAAAACAAACTGCTCCCCTGCAGTTTGTTTTGTTTTTCAATCCGTCCGTCTCTGTGATAAAATAGAAGGGCACCAATGATCATGCACAGGGAAAAACCAGAGGAGGGAGAAAATGGAACCGATTAGACAAGTTGCAATGACCAGACCCTATCATTCCAGGGTCTTTGAGGAATACTTCGGAGGACTGTCAACTGCGATTTTCGACATTGAGACCACCGGCCTCTATCCGGGATCCTCCCGTACCATCTTAGGAGGGCTACTGCTTCCCGGAGAAGACGGTTCGCAAATCCTCCAATACTTTGCGGAGGATAATAGGAGTGAAAAGGAATTGCTTTTATCCTACAGCTCTGCCCTGTCTTCCTGCGATGTGCTGATCTCCTACAACGGCAACGGCTTTGATCTGCCTTTCCTGAAACACCGATTTGAAAAATACAAGATTCCTTTGGATCTAGACATATCTCAGTCCTTTGACCTGTATCGGGCCTTGCATCATTACTCCAAAATGCGGGAAATCCTACCCAACCTGAAGCAGAAGACCATTGAAGCTTATTTGGGTCTTTCCCCCGAGAGAGAGGATGAGATTTCGGGAGGAGAGAGCGTGGTTCTCTATGAGGAATACCTGCGCACCGGCTCCCCGGGGGTCAGAGAAAAGATTCTCCTCCACAATCGGGATGATCTGATCCAGCTTTCTGCAATCCTTCGGATACTGGACAAACTGGACCTCCATAAGATTCTTTTCCATGAAGGCTTTGCCGTAGCTTCAGGCGAAAAAAGAGTGTTTCTCAAGAAGATGACCATGGGAAGAAACCTGCTGACGGTGACCGGCAGAACCCGGGATGTGGATCTGGACTATTACTCCTTTGAAACGGGGTATCAGGCCGTGCATAGAATCGAGAATAAGGAACTGACCCTCTCCATCCCCTTTGAGACACGTCAGGGGGCAGCCTTCCTGGATCTGGAGTCTATAACCGCCGATTTTAGCCCTCTGGAAATCTATCCCTCCTTCGCAAGCGGTTATCTGATTCTCCAGGAAAAAAAGAAGACCAACTACGCAGAGATCAACAAAATGGTAAAGATCATTTTGGGAGAAATTCTGACCGGTTTGTGATACAATAACAAATACAGATGGGAACAATCGTAAAGAAGGGATGAAATGCGTACAAACAGCAGACTCGATCAGGTATTCCGGGACGCTTTTCCGGTGCCCTTTGATGATAAATCGAAAATTGTATTCTTCGGAGACGTACACAGAGGTGACGACAGCCTGTCCGACGAGTTCGGACGGAACCGCCACATCTACGACCACGCCATCGACTTCTATTATCAGAACGGCTGCACCTATGTGGAAGTGGGTGACGGTGACGAGCTCCTGGAACAGCCCAGGTTTAAGCACATCTATACGGCTCATGTGACCACCTTTGAGATCCTCAAGAAGTTCTTCAAGGAAGGCCGGCTCTATATGCTCTACGGCAATCACAACCTTCAACTGAAACACCAAAGTTACGTCAAAGAAAACCTGTATTATACGGAGGATGATTTTTCCGAAGATCAGGAGGACCTGTTCCCCAACATCAATGTCCACGAAGCCCTTATTCTGAAGCATAGGGACACAGGGCAGGAAATCTTTGTGGTTCACGGCCATCAGGGAGATTTCATCAACGATCAGCTCTGGTTTTTTTCCTTCTTTATGATCCGGTACTTCTGGCGATTCATGCACATTTTAGGAGTCAAATATGCGGCCAGCCCTTCTAAAAGCAGGACTAGGCGACATAAAGTCGAGAAGAATTACAACTATTGGAACACGGATCACAATATCATGCTCATCTGCGGCCATACCCACCGGGCAAAATTCCCAAGGGAAGACGAGCCGGCTTATTTCAATGTGGGCTGCTGCATCCATCCCAGAGGCATGACCTGTCTGGAGCTGATTTGCGGCAACATCAGCCTTGTATCCTGGCGCACCCATACAAGAAAGGACGGCTCCCTCTATGTGAAGCGAACCGTACTCCAGGGACCCGAACCCATTACCACCTTTCTGGACCCGCCCACAGAAGAAAACGAAAAAAAACGAAGACGACGGAAAAAATCGCCTGCCGTCTGCACCATAGAAACGGAGGATTCGGATGAATAAAACAGATAACATCCAGGAAATGACAGCCGCTATTAAACGGGACAGCTTCCGCATGGCCGGCCTACTCCTTGAGCAACGTAACGACGCCCTCAGACGAATTGCCGGAGCTTTACAAGCTGCATCCGGACATATATTTTCAGCCAATGCAAGGGATCTGGCGAGAGCCCAGGCGGAAAAGCAGCCGGAGCCCCTTATTAAGCGGCTGCGTTTCGATGAAAAGAAGCTGGAGGAATGCCTTGCAGGCATCGACAGCCTCCTGGCGCTGCCGGACCCGCTTTTCCAAACCCTACTAAAAAGAGAGCTAGACGAGGGGCTCCTGCTTCACAAAGTCACCTGCCCCATCGGAGTGATCGGTGTCATCTTTGAATCCAGGCCCGATGCCTTGGTCCAGATTGCCACCCTATGCCTGAAAAGCGGCAACTGCGCCATTCTGAAAGGGGGAAGCGAAGCTGCCGAAACCAATCGAGTACTATTCGAGACAATATATGGGGCGGGCATAGATGCAGGCATCCCGGAAGGATTCCTGACCCTGGTGGAAAGCCGTTCCGACATCGACCGGCTGCTGAAATGCCATGAGGATATCGACCTGCTCATACCCAGAGGCAGCAATGCTTTTGTCCAGTACATCATGAACAATACGAAGATCCCCGTCATGGGCCATGCCGACGGTATTTGCCACATTTATGTGGATGAACACTTTGACCCGGAGATTGCCCTGCCGGTGATTCTGGATGCAAAGACACAGTATACCGCCGTATGCAATGCGGTAGAGACTCTGCTGGTCCATGAGGCTGCGGCAGAGAAACTGATTCCTCTATTGATGCCACAGCTTCTGGCGAAAGGGGTAACCGTAAAAGGCAACGCTGCCATACAGGAACTTGCCTCATGCCAGGCGGCTACGGAGGAAGACTGGAAAACCGAATACCTGGATTTGATCCTTTCTATCAAGACTGTGGAACGTCTTGAGGAAGCGGTATCCCACATCAACCGCTTTGGCTCCCATCATACGGACTGCATCATCACCGAAGATCCGGAAGCAGCCGAAAAGTTTATGATTATGGTGGACAGCGCCGGCGTGTACCAAAACTGCTCCACCCGGTTTGCCGACGGATACCGCTACGGCTTTGGAGCCGAGGTGGGTGTCAGTACCGGAAAGCTCCACGCCAGAGGCCCGGTGGGGCTTGAGGGATTGGTCACATACAAGTACCGACTCTTTGGCCAAGGGCATAGAGTGGCGGATTACTCTTCGGGTTCAAAGAAGTTCCACTTCAAGGATCTGTAATAAATGAATCTTTAGTTAACCAAATTAACGAAAAAATCTCTTCCTTTGTATAATCCTGCAGTGTAAGAGAATTTGAATAACCGTGAAAACTTTGAAATATCAGCATTTGGTATTTAATGGTATTCAAGAGAATCCTGCTAATTAACCAGAGTATAAGAATATGTAGGAATTTTGTATAAGAAATATCAAATTCTTATACAAGTTTAAGACAAAGGAAAGGATTCTGGTTAATACAGACCTAAAAGTAAGGAAATGCGGTGCATTTCCTGCTGATTTATACAAAAGAAGAGAAATAAATTGAAATCTGGTTACATTCTTATGTAACGGTTGACAGACACAGCAAAGTAACGGACCCCGTGTCAGCTTTTCTGATACGGGGTCCGTTACTTTGGTCGGCACCGGCCGCGGGGTCTGTCCCCTTGGCCGGTGCCTCTTTGTTTGGTTTTGTTTTGATT
>CAYOYO010000039.1:4756-15307 GCA_964408195.1 uncultured Oscillospiraceae bacterium
GATTACATGCAGGCTTTGATGGCTTCTTCGTAAATGGCCAGCCCTGCATCCAGCTGCTCATCTGTGATACAGAGCGGGGCAAGGAAACGGATTACGCTTCCGTAGGTTCCGGCACTCTCAAGAAGCAATCCCTTTTGCACCGCATAGTTGACGATATCATTTACAAGTTTGGCGTTGGGGTTTTTGGATTTCTTATCGGTGACAAACTCAATGCCCGCCATGCAGCCAACGCCGCGAACATCGCCGATGACTTCGTACTTCTCTTTCCAATCGTTCCAAGTGGTCATAATCTTGTCAGCAATCTTTCTGGCCTTTGCCGGATAATCCTCTTTCTCCATCTCATCGATGACAGCCAGAGCCGACGCACAGGCTACCGCATTTCCGCAGTAGGTTCCTCCGATGGTGCCTGCTTTTACTCCATCCATAATCTCGGTACTGGCTACCACTGCGCTGAGAGGCATCCCGCCGGCGATGGATTTGGCCAGTGTAATGATGTCCGGAGCTGCTCCCGCTTCTTTCCAGTATTCTGTTGCAAACATTCTTCCCGATCTTGCGAAACCGGTCTGCACTTCGTCTGCTACCAGGAGGATTCCCTTTTCGTCGCAGATTTTCCTTACGGCTTTTACCCATTCGATGGGAGCAGGGACGAACCCGCCTTCCCCTTGTACCGGTTCTACCACGATAGCGGCAACATATTCTGCCGGAGACGCATCAATGAAGATGTCTTCCAACTTCTTGATATAGTAATCGATGGCTTCCGCTTCCGTCATTTCGCCGGGAGCCCTGTAGAGATAGGGGAACTCGGCTCTGTAGATTCCATCGGGGAAGGGACCCATTCCAACCGCATAGGCTTTCTTTGCGGTCATGGTCATGGTGAGAGCGGTTCTGCCGTGAAAAGCGCCGGTAAAAACGATGATATTGGGTCTTCCGGTATAGCTCTTTGCAATCTTCACAGCATTCTCATCCGCTTCCGCTCCGCTGTTTACCAACATGGTCTTCTTGGTTTCGCCCTTTACGGGTGCGATAGCGTTCAGCTTCTCTGCCAGCTTTATATAACCTTCATGAGTAATGATATTCATCATGGCATGGAAATATTTTTCGCTTTGAGCTTTCACTGCTTCAATGGCTTTTTCATTGCTGTAGCCGATATTTAAAACGCCGACTCCGCCGATCCAGTCCAGAAGAATGTTGCCGTCAACATCCTCGAACATTGCTCCCTCGCCTCTCTCAATGACGCAGGGATAGATGCATTTGATAGCATTGGGCATGGCCTTGGCCCTTCTGTCGATAATGGCTTTTGCCTTGGGCCCGGGAAGAGGGGTAACAACTTTCGGTAATGCGTTTCTTAACATTTGCGTCTTCCTCCTTATTTTTCATTCTGCGATGTAGCAGATTTCTTCAACTGTCTGATACTATATGCAATTTTCATACCGAGATACCGCCGCTATAACTATTGAATCTCCAGCTCCGCCAGCTTGCGATAAAGGGTAGCCCTTGATAGCCCAAGCTCCTTGGCCGCTTTATCCTTGGCGATACCGGTGGTTCCGTATTTTTTCAGCTTGCCGGCTATGATTTCCCGCTCCAGGTTTCTCATCTGTTCTCCCAGCGTCTGGTTGTCGTTGATTTGAGACAAACCCATATCGGATCTGAGCAATCTTTCCGGTACCGCATCGATGCCGATTTGGTCGCCGAATGCCATATTCACTCCGTACTCTACTGCATTCTCCAGCTCCCTCACGTTTCCGGGCCAGTCGTAATCACGAAAGACCGCTTCTACTGCCGGAGAGAAACCCGTGATTCTTTTATTCATAAAATTGTTATACTTTTTCAGGAAATGATGCATGAGCATTTTAATGTCGTCCTTCCGCTCCCGCAAAGGGGGTATGGAAAGGGGAATGACCGAAAGCCTGTAGTAGAGGTCTTCCCGGAAGGCTCCTTCACGAATCATCTGCTCAAGATTTTTATTTGTAGCGGCGATGACGCGCAGGTCCACAATGATGGTTTTGTTGCCCCCTACACGCTCAAACCGCATGTTTTGTAGCACATGGAGAATCTTGACCTGAAGGTGGAGGGGCATATCGCCAATCTCATCAAGGAAAATGGTGCCACCGTTGGCCAACTCAAATTTTCCCACTTTTCCCTTGTCGTTTGCCCCGGTGAAAGCCCCCTTCTCGTAGCCAAAAAGTTCGCTTTCCAGAAGGTTTTCAGGAATTGCCCCGCAATTTACAGTGATGAACGGGCCCTTGGCTCTGGCGCTGGCATAGTGGATGGCTTTCGCAAACATCTCCTTCCCCGTTCCGCTCTCTCCCGTAATCAGGACGGTGGAATTCCCCCGGGCGGTGAGAAGGGACTGGTTGATGGCTTTACGGATGGGTTCGCTGTCCCCGATGATGTCGTTAAATGTATATTTGTATGCTCGGTTGTTGATGTTGTACACCAGCTTCTGGGCTTCCATAATGTCTCGGAAGGATATGACTGCCCCTGCAATCTGACCGTTTTTCATCATGGGTTTTGCCGTGACGATGAAGTGGAGCTTTTCTCTGCCCCTAGTGTAAACCTCCTCATTTTCCGTGTATCCAACGCCGGAGCGCAGCACTTCAAGTGCCGGAGAACCCAGCATGAAGTTGCTGATATGTTTTGCTACAATGTCCGACTTTGTAGTGTTGAAAAGAGTTTCCGCCATACCGTTGCAGCGCAGGATATAGCCTTTGTTGTCTATGGCAAAGATTCCTTCATGAGTGGTCTCCAGAACGGTTGTAACCTCGTTGACCAAGGATTCGCTGTTGTCCAGGGTTTCCTTCTGCGCAGCCTTGGCAGCCAGTAAATCCGCCATTTTTTCCGCAAAACCCACCATCCTCCTTTTTTTATCCAGCAGGATGGATTTTTGTTTTTCGTTGATGGCTATCATGCCGATGACTCCGAGAATCCGATTCTCAAGCTTGATGGGCGTGCAGATTTCCGCCAGCTCCCGATCTTCCCCTTCCGGCACCACGCTGTCGTAAAACTGATAGTTTATGGCGTCTTCGATATATTCCGTCACTCCGGTCCGCATGACCCGGGCATACAGGTAGTTGCCGTCAACCCGGCCACCTTCCTCTTTTTGCCCGATTCTATGCTGATAAATGGCAGTGCCTCCGATGATGGTGAGTTCGTTGTCAACGATCTCGACTTCCACGCCTACCGCGATGGCAATGGCTTCTGCCACCTGCTGAACGCTCGGAGCGATATCTCCAAGTAACGACATAACTGCCCCCCTTGTTTTTCACTATAAAAAGATAAATAAAAAAACGGGAAAATATTAGGAACGCTTAAAGCATATCACATATCCTCCCGTTTGAAAAGAATTCTGACACAAAAATGATACAAAGTTCTCATTATTGATAAAATCCTGACAAGGTCACTTCTTGAACTGCATACCGCTTTCAGAGCTTCTATTGGTCTTGGTAATCGGGTACAACCGCCTGGGGCATCATATATGAATCGGTCTCCCGGGTCACCGCCGAACCCAGATTCAGGATATTCTTATCCAGCTCCAGGACAAGGTTGTTGATTTCCGCCACCTGCTCAGGGGATAAGCTGTTGACTGCCAGGTGGGTATTGTAAAGTACCGTCTCCAACTCGTCCCGAAGGCTGTGAATTCGTTTTTTTATCTTCCACAGGGATTCGGGGCTTACGATCCTGGATTCCGAATCCTCCCTGGTCACCGCACCGGATTTGGAGAGGATATATTCGGATACCTGCTGGACATCGATGCAGTCATAACCGTAAACCTCTCGGATGGAGCGGGCCAAGTCTTTTTTGGCCTCTTCCTCACCGTGAACGAGGAAGATCTCATAAGGGGGTTTTTGAAAGCCGCCCACCCATTCCATGAGCCCGTCCCTGTCCGCATGGCCGGAGAAGCCGGACAGGTTATGTATTTCCGCTTCCACACGGACTTTTTCTCCGAATATAGACACCTCTTTGTCCCCGTCCAGGATGGATCTCCCCAGAGTTCCCTCCCCCTGATAACCCACGAAAACGATACTGGCTTTGGGATTCCACAGATTGTGCTTCAGATGATGCTTGATCCGACCCGCTTCGCACATACCGCTGGCGGATATGATCACCTTGGGGCTGGGATCCAGGTTCAAAGCTTTGGAATCCTCGCTTGTTCTGGTGAATTTCAGGTTCTTAAAGTCCAGGGGGTTATCCCCTTTCATGATATAAGCTCTGGTCTCATCGTCGAATACCTGGGCATTTCTGCGGAACACTTCCGTTGCCGAGGTGGCAAGAGGGCTGTCCACATAAACCATGATGTCGTCCAAAGCCGCCTTGTATTCTTCATGTTCTTCATAGAATCGGTTAAAAAGATAGATCAAATCCTGTGTTCGCCCTACAGCGAAGGACGGAATGATCACATTGCCTCCCCGCCTTGTGGTGTTTAGCACGATATTGATGAGGCTTTCAATGCTGGCAGAATTGTCTTCATGGACCCGGTTGCCGTAGGTGGCCTCCATAATGACAAAATCTGCCTTTTTGATGATGGTGGGGTCTCTCAGGATGGGTCTGCCCTTCATGCCCAGATCGCCGCTAAACAACAGCTTCGATGGCTCTCCGTTTTCCTTGATAAAGAGCTCAATGATGGAGGAACCCAGAATATGGCCGCCGTCGTTGAAGACTACCTTAACCTCTTCTCCCAAGTCCAATAGCTGGTTGTAGAGAACAGGCTGGATATGCTTCAGGGAAGTCTCCGCATCTTTCACCGTGTAGAGCGGCTCCACCAAAGGCCTTCCCGCTCTCTCATTCTTCCGGTTTTTCCATTCCGCTTCCTTTTCCTGTATATAGGCGCTGTCTCGCAGCATGATATCCAAAAGGTCAGCGGTGGCATCGGTGCAGTAGATTTTTCCTTGGAAACCCCGCTTGACCAACAGGGGAATTCGCCCGCTGTGATCGATGTGGGCGTGGCTCACCAGGACAAAGTCCAATCCGGCGGGATCAAAATCAAAGGGCTCCCAGTTCAGCTCCTCAAGGTCATCGTTACCCTGGAACAGGCCGCAATCCAGCAGGATTTTGCTCTTCTCTGTTGTAATCAGATGACAGGAGCCGGTAACGGACGTTGCTGCGCCTAAGAATTTGATCTTCATTTCATTTCCTCCTAAAGAACGTTTTTTCTTGTACTTTTTTAATTATAACACAAAAACCTTCCATCAAAGCCTCCGTATCCTAATGTTTCTTCAAAAAATATGGTTGTTTCCCATACCCGGTAAACCCAAATGCGTAGCATTTGTGGTATATATCTACAGTGCTAATGAATGCAGATACTATACATCCAGTGCCCTGCGGCGCGTATTTCAGCAGACAGAAAGCGGAAATCGCAGTTTGCTGATTATATCAAAAATACTGCGTATTTATGATATAATACCTCCATGCGAATGTTGAAACAATATGAGGGATTACCCCCACAAATCTATATCATTCTGCTGGCAAGGATCATCAGTGCCATAGGGATGTTCGTGTACCCTTTTCTCACCCTGTTTCTCAGCAGCAGGCTTGGGTTTTCGGAACTGGACATTGGCTCATTCCTTCTTATTGTGTCCGCCTCATACATCCCTGCAGCCATGCTTGGGGGAAAGCTGGCTGACCGCTACAGCCGAAAAAACACCTATCTGACCGCCATGCTTTGCTCCGACATTGCTTTGCTGGCGGCTGGTTTTCTCACCGAATCCATCCTGATTATCTACTTTTTGCTCGGAGCTTCCTTTTTTATGAACATGTCACAGCCGGTGCTGGCAGCGATGATGATGGATCTGACTTCTCCGGATAACCGCCAGGAATCTTTTTCACTGGTATACCTGGGAATCAACATCGGCGGGGCCATCGGCCCTATGGCAGCGGGTTTTATGTTTGAAAACCACACAGCTTGGATCTTTTGGGGCGAGGCCATTTTAAACCTGATTGCCCTTGCTTTAATCTTTACCTTCATAGGGGATACGAAGCCGGATAAAGAGGATTTTGAACAAATCGCCTTGGATACAGGGAGAAAAGATGAGGCAGCCAGCAGCGAAACCATGTTTCGGCTATTGCTTCGTTCGCCGATCCTGATCAGTTTTGCCATCTGTGCATCCCTGCTTTCTTTTTCTTACAGCCAGGGGTCCTTTATGCTACCTCTGCAGATGGAAGATCTTTTCGGAATCAGCGCAGGAGCCAAGTATTACGGCATCCTATGCTCCCTCAACTGCGTGGTTGTGGTGCTGACCACGCCTTTTCTGGTGCTCCTCACCAAGAGGAACAGTCCCCTTATCAACATGAGCGTGTCGGGTATCCTCTACATGGTGGGGTTCGGTTTATACGGTATGGCTGATAATCTCTTGCTTTTTTACATCCTGACCGCAGTCTGGACCTTCGGAGAAATTGTATCGGCAACCAACACCGGCGTTTACATAGCAAACCACTCACCCATCACCCACAGAGCCAGGTTCCAATCCATCTTCGACATTATACAGGGAACCGGCAGAGCTTTAGGCCCTCTCACCATGGGATACTATTTATTAAACCACACAATCCGGGAGGCCTGGGGGATCATTGCCATTCTCTGTTTTTCAGCCGCCGCGGCCCTCTTCTTCCTCCGGAGGCTCGAGACCAGGCACTACAAAAAACTTTGATTTTGCAGTGTCTATCGTTTATAATGTTTAGTGAGGTGATGAAAGATGCGTCAAACACTTACCATCAATGCAAATCAGCAAAAATACACGGTTACCACAGAAACCGGCCTGTTTAAGCAGCTGGGAATGTCTCTGGCCAATCTCTTTCCGGATAAAAAAATAGCCGTAATCACCGATGATACGGTTATGCAGATTTACGAGGACAGTCTTCGGGCCCAATTGGACAACGCAGGTATCCGCTGGACTCTCATATCCCTCCCTCCCGGGGAGGACAGCAAGTCTTTTGAAGTCTTACCCCGCCTGTACAGTAGACTCCTTGATTTTCAGCTGACCAGAGAAGATGTGATTCTTGCCTTTGGCGGCGGTGTAATCGGAGACATTGCAGGCTTTGCAGCTGCCACCTTCCTTCGAGGAGTGAAACTGATACAGGTTCCCACAACTCTCATGGCTATGGTGGATGCCAGCATCGGAGGAAAAAACGGGGCCAATCTACCCGAAGGAAAGAACATGGCAGGAACCTTCTATCAGCCCCAGGAAGTATTTATCGATCCCTCTTTCGTCAGGACCTTGCCGGATGAGGTTTTCGAAGACGGTATAGCGGAAGTAATTAAATATGGATGCGTTTTCGACCCGGATCTCTTTTCCGATCTTATGGACGGAGCATCAAAAAACGACGGATCCGGTATCGAGTCCATCATATATCGCAGTTGTCTTATTAAAAAACAAATCATTGAACTGGATTGCCGGGACTACGGCATCGCCATGCTGCTGAACTTCGGCCACACCTTCGGCCACTGCATAGAGGATTACTATCCGGAAGGCACCTATTCTCACGGAGACGCGGTATCCATCGGCATGTATATGACGGCTCTGGCCGGAGAAAAAGCGGGGCTCACTGCGCCAAATACAGCAAATCTCTTGAAAAAGCTTCTTATCGCATACGACCTGCCCTATGAACTTCCTCCCGAAGCGGACATCCGCAAGATTTCCGAAGCGGTCAAGCATGATAAAAAACGAAGGGGAAACAATCTGAACCTGGTACTCCTTGAAAAAATTGGTAAGGGCTTCCTCTATCAGATTGATAAAGAAAAGTATGCGGACTTCATCGCTCTGGAATGACAAAAGGGGTCCTGTAAAGACGAAAAAAGGCTCTGGGAAATCAGAGCCTTTTCTTATGGCGTCGGGAAACTCACTTCTTTGAAAGCTAGTGTATTGGGATCAGAGAACCATTCTGTTTCCTATCATATCTATGGTAATCGTTTCGCCATCTTTTACCTCACCGCGGATGATCTTGGCGGCGATCTCTGTTTCTATGTGTTTTTGAAGATATCTCTTCACCGGCCTTGCTCCAAAGGTAGGTGAATAGGCTTCCGCTGCGATGAATTTTTTGGTAGCGTCGGTGAGTGTCACATGGATGTTGCGATCCGTAAGCCTTCTTTGGATATCTTCCATGGACAGATCGATAATCTTTACGATCTGGTTTTCCGTGAGAGGTGAAAAGACTACAATGTCATCGATACGATTAATGAACTCGGGGCGAAAATGCCGCTTCATCTCCTCTTCCACCACGTCCTTCACTTCTTCGGAAATGGTCCCGTCTCGGGTGATGTTCTCAATGAGATAGGAGCTGCCGATATTTGAAGTCATGATGACGATGCAGTTTTTGAAATCCACGGTTCTGCCCTGATTGTCCGTGAGCCTGCCGTCATCCAGCAACTGCAGCAGGATGTTGAACACATCGGGATGGGCTTTCTCGATCTCATCGAAGAGGATGACCGAATAGGGTTTTCTCCTGACCGCTTCCGTCAGCTGGCCCCCTTCATCATAACCCACGTATCCCGGAGGCGCCCCTACCATTCTGGAAACGGAATGCTTCTCCATATACTCGGACATATCGATGCGGATCATGTTTTTCTCCGAATCGAAGAGCGCCTCGGACAGAGCCTTTGCCAGCTCAGTTTTGCCAACACCTGTAGGTCCGAGGAAAATAAAGGATCCGATTGGCCGGCGGGCGTCCTTAAGACCGGCCCGGGCGCGAAGCACAGCTTCAGATACCGCATTTACCGCATCCTCCTGCCCGATGACCCGCTTATGCAACAGCTCAGGCAGCCTCAGGAGCTTTTCTCTCTCTGATTCCACCAACCTGCTTACGGGAATCCCCGTCCATTTGGAGACCACTTCTGCGATTTCTTCTTCTGTTACCTCTTCTTTCAGAAGCCTGTTCTCTCCCCTGCTCCCATCCATTGCAGCGGTTTCTTCCAGGAGCTTCTTTTCCAGAGACGGCAATGTACCGTATTTCAGCTGGGCAAGCTTCTCCAGGTCGTAGCGCCTTTCTGCCTCTTCAATTTCGTGACGAACTTCTTCAATCTGTTGTTTGGTGGCTTTTTGCTCTGTAATCGCCTGTTTTTCGCTTTCCCACTGGGTCCTCATGACCGTGCTGTGCTCTTTCAACTTGGAGAGCTCTTTTTCGATATTCTGCAGCCTTGCTTTTGAGGCATCGTCGAACTCCTTACCCAGTGCCTGTTTTTCGATTTCAAGCTGCATGATTTTTCTGGCGCATTCGTCCAGCTCTGCGGGCATGCTGTCGATTTCCGTCCGAATCATAGAAGCCGCCTCGTCCATCAGGTCGATGGCTTTATCGGGAAGGAAGCGATCGCTGATATACCGATCAGACAAGGTAGCACAAGCAATCAGTGCATTGTCGGTAATCCGGACCCCATGGTGGATCTCAAACCTTTCCTTTAAACCCCGGAGGATAGAAATGGTGTCTTCCACCGTAGGCTGTTCCACCAGGATTTTTTGGAACCTTCTCTCCAGAGCAGCGTCCTTTTCGATATTCTTCCGGTATTCATCCAGGGTGGTTGCTCCGATGCAATGAAGCTCTCCCCTTGCCAGTTTCGGCTTCAGCAGGTTTCCCGCATCCATTGAGCCTTCGGCTTTTCCGGCGCCGACGATATTGTGGATTTCATCGATGAAGAGAATGATCCTTCCCTCCGACTTTTCGATTTCATTTAAGACCGACTTAAGCCTCTCTTCAAATTCGCCCCTGTACTTGGCACCGGCAATCAAAGCCCCCATATCCAGAGCATAAATCGTCTTGTCCTTCAGTCCCTCCGGAACGTCTCCATTGAGGATCCTCTGGGCCAGGCCTTCTACAACCGCAGTCTTGCCTACCCCCGGCTCACCGATGAGGACAGGGTTGTTCTTTGTCCTTCTGGACAGAATCTGTATGGTGTGTCGGATTTCGCTGTCCCTGCCGATGACCGGATCCAGCTTCCCCTTCCGGGCAAGATCCACCAGATCTCTCCCGTATTTTTCCAACGCTTCGTAGTTTTCTTCGGGATTCTGGCCCGTAACCCTCTGGTTGCCCCTCACCTTTGTCAAGGCCTGCAGGAAACCTTCTTTGGTGATGCTGTATTTCTTGAAAAGCTTTGCCGAAGGTGTGTTTTTCTCCTCCAGCATAGCCAGGTAGAGATGCTCTACACTGATGAAATCGTCCTTGAATTCGCCTGCTATCTTTTCAGCGCGCATCATCAGCTCGTTGAGCCTCCTGCCTGCATACATGGAGTCGCCGCCACCCTGCACTTTCGGTAATCTGCTGAGTTCAGCCTGAAGATCACCAATCAGTGCACCGTTGTTTACGGACATATAATTGAGCAGCTTGGGAATCAAACCCTCCTGCTGCATCATCAAAGCCATATGAAGATGCTCTACGTCAATCTGCTGATGTCCTTCTTCCAACCCGATCTTCTGGCAGTCTATGATCGCCCCCTGTGCTTTCTCTGTCATTTTTTCCATGTTCATAGAACCACCCCCTTGTGTATGACATGGCTAGATTTCTATTTATAACAATTATTATATACCTTTTATAGAAAGAATTAAACAAGAGATTAGCACTCTCTCCTCCAGA
>CAYOYO010000040.1:0-15175 GCA_964408195.1 uncultured Oscillospiraceae bacterium
CCTGTTTCCGCTTCTGTCTGTGCGATCTCGTTTTCGTGATGTGGGAAGGTAAGGTCCTGACCTCCCGCATGAATATCGATAGTCTCTCCCAGGTATTTCGTGGACATGACGGAGCATTCGATGTGCCAGCCGGGTCTGCCCATCCCCCAGGGAGAAGCCCATGCGATCTCATCTTCGCTCTTCCTAGCCTTCCAAAGGGCAAAATCCAGAGGATCTTTTTTCTTTTCCCCCACTTCGATACGGGCTCCGCTCTCCAGGTCTTCGATGTTCTGCTTTGACAGCTTACCGTAATCTTCGAAGCTCCTGGTGCTGAAGTATATATCGCCCTCGGATTCATAAGCATGACCTTTTTCCACCAGACTTTCTACAAACCGGATAATCTCATCCATATTTTCTGTGACTTTCGGGTGCACCGTTGCCCTCTCTACATTGAGGGCAGCCGCATCCTTGAAATACTCTTCGATATACTTCTCGCTGACCTCTCCCGGAGAGATCCCGTCTTCCTTTGCCTTATTGATAATCTTATCGTCCACATCGGTAAAATTCTGTACGAATTTCACTTTCTTCCCCCGGTACTCCAAGTATTTCCTGAGGGTATCGAAGACCACAAAGGGCCTTGCATTGCCGATATGAAAGTAGTTGTATACCGTAGGTCCGCAGACATAAATTTTAATTTCGTTTTCGTCCAAGGGAATGAGCTCTTCCTTCTTTTTGCTCAGGGTATTATATACTTTCATTTGAATGATCTCCTTTTTTCTCTTCTATAGTCTCAAGCTGGTTTTCCAGAGCGATGATTCTTCGCCGCAGACACTCCAGTTCGACGGCAATGGGGTCAGGCAGATCTATCTGGTTTAGGTCCTCTGTGCGTTGATTCCCCCGCTTTACGATTTTTCCGGGTATGCCCACCACAGTACAGTGATCTGGCACCTCTTTCAGCACTACGGATCCGGCCCCTATTTTTGAATGATTACCCACTTTGATGGGTCCTAAAACCTTGGCGCCGCTGCTTATGACCACACTGTTTCCGATAGTTGGATGTCTTTTGCCCGTTTCCTTGCCCGTGCCACCCAGGGTAACAGCCTGATAGATGGTCACATCATCCCCGACTTCCGCTGTTTCGCCGATTACCACGGCCATGCCGTGGTCGATAAAACAGCGCTTGCCGATGGTGGCCCCCGGGTGAATCTCGATACCTGTCAGGAATCTTGCGGTTTGGGAAATCAGCCTGGCAACCAGTTTGAAGTTATGACGGAAAAGCCAGTGAGCGGGTTTATGAAAAATCAAGGCCCAAACTCCGGGATAACACAGCAGTACCTCAAAGCCCGTCCTGGCGGCAGGGTCCCTGGTTAGTACAGCCTTGATATCCTCATTGATTTCCCTTAAAAAGCTCATGATGCACCTCTTATAACAAATTCTGTGCCGGTGAGGGCAGAAAAGCAAAATATGGCGAGCCAGCCGCCCGCCATAAAAGTATATCGTATATCCAATATGAAATCAAAGGTTTTCCTGTTACAGGTAGTTTAACGGGTTTTGCGGTACGCCGTTCTTTCTCACCTCAAAATGCAGGTGATAACCGGTAGCCCTCCCCGTGATGCCAACCGTTGCGATCTGATCTCCCTTTTTCACCACGGTGCCCACGGATACGGTTATGGAGTCGCAATGAGCATACCAGGTTTCGATCCCGTTGCCGTGTGACAGCTTGACCAGGTTGCCGTAGGTTCCCCGATAACCCGCAGAGGTTACCACACCGTCATCCACTGCATAGATAGGAGTACCCTTAGGATTTCTGAAGTCGATGCCCGTATGCCTTCCTCCTCCGCGGGAACCATAGGCGGAAGAAATCTCAAGATTTCCCATGGGGCTGACAAAAGAGCCGGTGCCCACAAGGGTAGCTAAGGATTTGGTTCCTCTTAAGTTCACCTGGGCAGAAGGCTCCTGGGTCACAGTGGAAGCGATTTCCGTTGCGGTCACAAGAGTTCCGTTTTCCTTGACAATTTCTTTCGTCACTTCACGGCGGCCGTATACACCGGCTGTCTTCACTTTGATTTCGCCTTTATAGAGGGTGCTGGTATCTTCATAGGATATGTTGTAATCGATTTTTTCGGCAACCGTAACCCGTTCCGTCAGGGTTACATGTACAAAAGGCTTAAGTTCGTAAAGATTCAAAGTCGATCCGATCTTCAGATGCTCGATATCCGCATCCGGATTGGAGGAAACCAGTTCTTCCACGCTCATGTCATTCTTAACGGCGATATCCCAAAGACAGTCACCGCTTTCTATCGTATAGACCTTGGGTTCTTTTGTACCGGTCACCATCATGGTAGTGGCATCGGCGACGGACATGAGTTCCGGATCCTCGGCTTCCAGCGAAACGATTTCCACCGTTTCTTTATAGGCCACGCTGAGTACTTCCGCACCTTCCGTGCTGTAGTGGGCAGTGATGTTGTCCAGGACAGCCTGGGCCTCTTCTTCCGTAGCCAAAGCGGCCACGGAAACCCCGTCGATTTTTATGGCATAGTAATCGGTTTTGGTATCTTGTACAATCTCTTCCTCGGGGGCAGCGTTTAAAAGAGCATTATCCGGCTCTTCTCCTCCGGTAAAAGCAAAAGCTCCGCAAATCACTACCACCGCAAGAGCTGTTGCTCCCATGCCGATGATGGTTTTCTTGCTGAGCTTGCTCAACTTGTCGATCCTGAAGTCTGTTGTGATCTCTCCGGTCTTATCTAAAAACTTCTTAACCTTGTCCGTAAACATATTGTTCATTCGATACCTCTTAAAGCAATCCGGTGGTTTATAAGCCGCGGGGGCTTCTCGGGGGCTTGCAGAATTCATTTTCTACTCTAAAGTATGAAGAATTCTGCGAAAGTATACGATGGATTTCTCAAAATCGAAGATTTTGGAAATCCCAGCATAAATTCTGCAACCAATGCCAAGTCCAAAACATTTCATGTTTTGGGCAGAATGTTATACCGTTATGTTACAACAATGTTACAGCAAAGTCAACGAAAAAATCATTCCTCCTCTTCTGCTTCCGAGACAGATACCTTTTTCATCACCTGGGCCTCTTTGGGCTTATCTCTCATATCCCGCTTGCAGTTTACGATTCTGTCCGCAATTTCCATCCCTTCAAAAACCTTTCCAAAGGCTGCATACTGGCCGTCCAGATGGGGTGAGTCGGCAACCATGATGAAAAATTGAGAGCCCGCCGAGTTGGGATTCATCGCTCTTGCCATGGAAAGAACTCCCCTCTTGTGAAGTAGGTCGTTGGGGCAGCCGTTGGCGGAAAACTCCCCCTTAATGGTGTGACCCGGTCCGCCGGTACCCGTGCCCTCGGGGCAGCCTCCCTGGATCATAAATCCGGGAATGACCCGATGAAAGCACAACCCATCATAAAAACCCTTTTCAGCCAGTTGTACAAAATTGGCAACCGTGAGAGGCGCCTTCTCCGGATAGAGCTCGGCTTTCATCACCCCTCCGTTCTCCATATGGATTGTTACAATTTTTTTCATGACTTTCTCCTTTACTTACTTATCTCTAATCTTATTGCTTTTCCTTTAAGGTTCCTGCTTTTCGTTTTCCCGTATTATGTTATAACCTTCACGAATCCGATATACCGGGGCAGGCATGGAAACCGGGTTTTTATATTTGTTCAGGATATCCCACACATCTTCTTTCAGAAAAGCAGGGTAGACATAAGGCAGGTTATTCACTTCATCGCGATACATGAAACGGATTTCCTTCAGCACCTGGCCTTCCGGTCCCAGTTCGGGGTCCCGTCCCAACATACATTCCCCACCCTCAATCCGGGCCATAAAGAAATTGACAAATCTCTGTCCTCGCTGCTTGGAAACTTCCTCCACATGCCAGATCAGGTCTGTCACGGAAATCTGAAGACCGGTTTCCTCAAGGGCCTCCCGTTTGGCCGCCTCCATGGAATTTTCTCCGGCTTCCACGGTGCCTCCCGGCAGCATCCAGATATCCCTGTCTTCATGGTGTTGGCAGACCAGAAGCAATCTGCCCTCATCATCGCTTATGATGACCCTGACTCCTCCAAACCACATAGGACACCTCCTACCTTATAATAATTGCACCTGCCACACCTGCCAACAGGGTCAGCAGGATGGGATCTGTCTTGAACCTTGCTGCAACCGCCATTACCATGATGAAAAAAATCGTCGGCAGTATGTTCAATTCCATGTGGGTTATGATTGAGCCCTGGGCCAGAAAAACCACCGCCGAGAGCAAAAGGCCTACTGTTGCCGGTCGGATTCCAGAAAGAACGGCCTTAAAAGCTTTGCTTTCCTTGAATTTAACCAAGAAAACACCCACAAGCAAGACCAGGACCACCGAAGGCAGCACTACTCCCATGGTAGCCACTGTTGCTCCCGGAATCCCTGCAGTCTGATATCCCACATACGTGGCCGCATTGATTGCCACCGGGCCCGGTGTCACCTGGGAAAGTGCCACCAATCGGGAGAACTCCTCCGCAGTCATCCCCGTCAGTTCATTGGCTCCCTGGTATATCAGGGGAAGCATGGCATAGCCACCGCCGAAGCTGAACAGACCGATGCGGAAAAACAGGAAAAGGAGTTGAATCAGAATCATGAATTCTCCTCCTTATGCTTCCTGTGACGATATTGAAAATAGCCGATGAGGCCTCCTGCTAAAATCGTATAAATGGCATTGACGCTCAATAGGGTGATTGCTCCAAAAGAAAGCACGCCAATAATCCAGGCGGTCTTTGTCCTGAGTATGTTTCTTCCCAGCTGCACTGCAGTGACAAGAATCAAAGCCACGGAGGCGGCTTTGATGCCTTCGAATGCCCCTATGATATAAGGATTGTCCTCTACTGACCCCAGGGCCATCAATATCAGGAGAATGGTCAGATAAGCAGGAAAGACCAAGCTGAAGCATGCCACGGCTGCCCCGGCGATTCCCTTTACTTGTTTTCCGATAAAAATCGCCACATTGACAGCGAATGCTCCCGGAAGGGATTGGCTCACTGCTATGCAGTCGGCAATACCCTCTTCATCCGTCCAGCCCCTTTTTGTCACTGTTTCTCGGCGGATGGCCGGTATCATGGCATAACCGCCGCCGAAGGTAAAGGTTCCTATTTTCAGGAAGGTAATAAAAAGCTGGCATAGTTCTTTCATGTCCCCCTACCCGCCTATTTGATATACGGCTTCACAAGCTGCCGCAGTGTATTCGTGGCTTCGACTGCTTTCATCTCCACAGCCTTTTCTTCTCTGCGCAGTTTGTATTCCACAATTCCCTCGGCAGCTTTCTTGCCAACGGTGATGCGAACGGGAATGCCGATGAGATCAGCGTCTTTAAATTTAACCCCTGGTCTTTCGTCCCGATCGTCAAGAAGCACCTCCACTCCCGCAGAGAGTAGCTCTCCATAGATGGTTTCCGCCAACTGGGACTGGGTGGAGTCCGCTGTATTCACTACCGTAATGATGGCATGATAGGGAGCGACGGCAAGAGGCCAGAGAATGCCGTCCTTATCGTTGTTCTGCTCCACTATGGCAGCGAGAGTCCGGCTTACGCCGATGCCGTAACAACCCATGACCAACACTTTTTCTTGCATATTCTCATCCTTATAATATGCGTGCATGGCTTCGCTGTATTTGGTTCCCAATTTAAACACCTGGCCCACCTCAATGCCTCTGGTTATTTTTATGATGCCACCGCACTGTGGACAGGGATAGCCTTCCTTGATGAGTTTCAGATCCGTCACCAAGTCTCCGGTGTAATCCCTACCGTAATTCACATTCAGCAGGTGGTGGTCTGCTTTGCAGGCACCGGCACAGAGATTCTTGGCACCGGTCAGTTCGCTGTCAACTATGATTTTACAGCTATGAAGGCCCACCGGCCCGGTGAAACCGCCTACTGCACCTGTTTCCTTCCCCATTGCCTCCTCGTCTGCGAACTCAATGGCATGTTCGGGAATCCCCAGGACATTGATCAGCTTAATCATGTTCAATTCTCTGTCGCCCCGCAGGAAAGCAGCCACATACCGATATTCCTCTCCGAAGACCTGAAAGAGCAGGGCTTTTATGGTCTGCCTACTGCTCAGGCCCAGGAAGGATGCAACGTCTGCAATGGTTTTGGTTCCGGGTGTGAAGACCTCTTCCATAGGGAGCATTTCTGCCGAATCCGGCATATCATCGGCGCAGGCGGATCTTTCTGTGGTCGCTGCCATGTTGCACTGCTCGCAGTAGGCAATCTCGCTCTCTCCGTGCTCTGACAGGGCACAGAACTCATGAGAATCACTGCCTCCAATTGCACCTGTATCCGCTTCCACAGCCCGGAAGGTGAGTCCGCACCTTCTGAACACTTTTTCATAGGCATCATACATCTGATCGTAGCTTCTGGCCAGTCCTTCCCAATCCCTGTCAAAGGAATAGGCGTCCTTCATGATGAATTCCCGGCTGCGCATCAGGCCGAAGCGAGGTCTTTTTTCATCCCGATATTTGGTCTGTATCTGATAGAGGTTTAAGGGAAGCTGACGATAGGAATCCACTTCGCTGCGGACGATATCCGTAAAAATCTCCTCATGGGTGGGTCCCAGACAGAACTCGCGTTGATTTCTGTCCTTCAGGCGCCACATTTCCGGCCCGTAGGCATACCATCTGCCGGACTCCTGCCAAAGCTCCGCCGGCTGGATAGCAGACATGAGGATTTCCTGGGCTCCCTTTGCATCCATTTCCTCCCGGACGATGGTCTCTATTTTCTGCAGTACCCTCCTGCCCAGAGGCATAAAGCCGTATACGCCGGACACCAGCTTTCGGATCATCCCGGCTCGGAGGAGCCAGATATGGCTGGGAATCTCCGCTTCTGCGGGTACTTCTCTCAGGGTTTTCAGATACATGTTGGTCATTCTCATAAATGGTGTTCCTCCTATGTGATGGGTGGCTTGTCTATCTTTTTACTGTGGCAGAGGCTATGGCGGCGATTCCTTCTTCACGGCCGCAAAAGCCCAGTCTTTCTGTAGTGGTGGCTTTGATGTTGATCCGGTTGCTTTCGATTCCCAGAACATGGGCGATGGCGGATTCCATCTCTTTTATGTAAGGGGAGAGCCTTGGCTTCTCTGCCACCACTGTAGCATCGATGTTTCCCAATCGGAAGCCTTCCCCTTTCACTGCCGCGTTTACCTCACCGAGCAGGGATAGGCTGGAAATGTCCTTGTATTTTGGATCCTTGTCGGGGAAATGCTCTCCTATATCGCCAAGACCGCAGGCTCCCAACAGGGCATCCATGATCGCGTGGGTCAGTACATCCGCATCGGAATGTCCCATAAGCCCCTGCCCCCATGGAATCCGGACCCCTCCCAGGACCAATGGCCGGTTTTCTGCAAAAGCATGGACATCAAGGCCCGTTCCCGTTCGCAAGTCCGGCTGGGACCGGTACTCCAATGCTCCTGCTTTGGTCCGCTGATCAATGCCGGGTCCGCCGGCAAACCGGAGGTCCTCCGGAGTAGTGATTTTTATGTTGTCGTAACTGCCTGAAACCAGAGCTACCTGGGATCCCAGGCGCTGAACAAGCCCTGCGTCATCGGTGCCGATAAATCCGTCATTGCGTGCCTTTTTATGAGCATAAAGGAGCAGGGTGAAAAGGAAGCCCTGAGGCGTCTGTATGGAATAGAGACAGCTTCTGTCCAGGTTCTCCTTTATCCGCAACCCTTCCACCCTTGCAATGGTGTCTTTCACTGGTGTTCCGAGGGTGGCAGCCCCAGTCTCCGAGACAGCATCCACAAGGCGGCTGATTTCCTCTTTGGACACAAAAGGTCTGGCCCCATCATGGACCAGGATATAGTCCGGGGTGGGGACCGGGTTTGCCGGTTTGCCTTCCAATGGGCGAAGGCCGGATGCTATTTTCAGACCGTTGTAGACCGAAGATTGCCTGTGGACTCCCCCCGATAGGATTGCCCGAATCTTGGGGAGCTTTCTCGTTTCCACAAACTCTTTGCGACAGAACTCCATGTCTTCCTTTTTTACAACAAGGTAGATGTCATCAATCAAAGGATGCTCCCCGAAGTTTTTCAGGGCCTTTTCCAGGACCATTTCACTTCCTATCCTGATATACTGCTTGGAAATGCCGCCTCCCATTCTGGTTCCGGAACCGGCAGCAGCAATGATTACAGCTACCCTTTTGTCCTGATACATTCCTATTTCCCCTTTTTGGGCTTTCCGAATATCATCCTTCCGGCAGCGGTCTGCAAAACGCTGGTGACTACCACCGTAATATTCTGTCCGATATAACGTTTGCCCTCTTCAATGACGATCATGGTCCCGTCATCCAGGTAGGCCACTGCCTGGTTGCTTTCCTTGCCTTCTTTCACCAGGAACAGCTCCATTTCCTCGCCGGGCAACACCACCGGTTTCAGCATGTTAGCCAGTTCGTTGATGTTGAGCACTTCGACACCTTTAATCAGGGCAACTTTGTTCAGATTGTAGTCGTTGGTAACCACCTTGCCCCCCAAGGTCTGTGCCAGCTTCAGCAGCTTCACATCCACCTCGGGAATCTCTTCCAAGGATTTATCGCCGTCAGTGTTGTAGATTTCAATCCCGTATTCTGTCTGAATCCGGTTCAGCACGTCAAGACCCCTTCTTCCACGATTTCGCTTCAGATTGTCCGAAGAGTCGGAAATATGCCGCAGTTCAACCAGTACAAACTCAGGAATGACGATATTTCCTTCAATGAAACCGGTCTTCATAATGTCGGCAATCCTTCCGTCGATAATGACGCTGGTATCCAGAATTTTCGGTGTGGCATCACCGGTCTTGCCTTTTCCCTTTGTACCGGTAGCACTTCTGCGGCCTGCCGACAATGTGGCCAGGATATCTCTACCCCTTCTGGTGGCTATAAACACGCCGATGTATCCCAGGAGAAGATAGGTCAGAACGGACAACACCGTTGCCACAAACGGCAAATCGATGCCCATATAGAGCTGGCTGATCAGATATGCTAAAAAGAGCCCGATGACCAACCCGAAAGTGCCCGGCACAAACTCTGCAGAAGGAACTTTCTGCAGATCCGATTCGATATCCTTCGCTACTTTTTGGCCATGTTTTCCGATGGTCGGTGCAATAGTAAAAAATATAATTGCGCCTAAAACAGCACATGCAATGCTGAGCATTTTCTCCTGATTATCGCTGAGAACCAGAGCATCTCCCAAATTTGTTACGATAACCAGTCCGCGAAATAAAAAAGACACACCATAGCCTAGAAGACCGCCGCATAGCGTAATGATACCTCTTATTAACTTTTTTATCATTCATTGCTCACCCCCTTTCCTATTTTCTGTTATATTACACAGCCCGGGGAAATCCTCGGGTTGCTGTAGTCCTTCTTGCTACGGCAGGGTGGAAAAATCCCTGCTACACAGCGGTCTCAATGACTCGATCCGCCTCTTCATAGGACATTTTCGTCACCAGTATCAGTTCGCTGATGAGAATCTGCTTTGCATTGGCAAGCATTTTTTTTTCACCGGTAGATAGTTTTTTCGTGCGATCTGTGCGCATCAGATTACGGACCACCTCGGCCACCTTGCAGATATCACCGGTTCTCAGCAACTCCATGTTCTCCCGGTACCTGCGGTTCCAGTTGGAAGACATCTCTGTAGAGTCCGCAGACAAAAGTGCATAGACCTCCCGGAGACGATCCTTAGGGATAATCGGCCTGACACCGATATTATCGGATCCATCGATAGGAATCATGATCTTCATGTCGCCGCAGGGCACCTTGAGGATATAGTACTCCCTTGTCTGACCGAGGATTTGTTTTTCTTCGATCTCCTCAATAATTCCGGCACCGTGCATCGGGTATACAATTTTATCGCCGATCATGAACATCCGCAAACCTCCCTATTTTATACCCAGTATACCGAATTCGGATGCTCATGTCAAGGAGTTAATTGGATAGTGTATCACAGGATATTTGCTGTGTCAACAATAAATTTACCAAAAACCATCCCGTAAAATCAATGGGGAGAGCAACTCCCTTTTTTCCTTTGATTCTTTGAATTATGTCGGTGGTAAGGGTTCGGAATACATGGTCGACGAATAGCGTGGATGTTGGTCATGAACTGCCGAGAGCATTTCTATCGGCTTGTTATACAGCCGAAAAAATGGTATTCTATAACAAAATTAAGCCATCTCGTTTCATTAACATATCAGGGAGGTCGTAAAAATGAAAATGTTAACAGGAGCTGTTTTGATCGGACAATCCGGTGGGCCTACATCGGTAATCAATGCCAGTGCACTGGGCTGCATTGAAGCTGCCATGTCTTCCGTCAATGTAACCAATGTGTACGGAGCTGCGCACGGCATCAAGGGAATCCTTGGTGATACCATCTATGACCTGTCCCGGGAAGATCCGGCAGAATTGGCACTGATGCGCTATACCCCTTCTTCCGTACTGGGTACCTGTCGCTACAAGTTGGCTGACTTTCTGGCCGACGACACGGATTACAAGAGAATTCTTGATATATTCACAAAGTACAATATCCGCTATTTCTTCTACAACGGCGGAAACGACTCCATGGATACCTGCAGCAAGATCAGCAGCTATCTGGCACAGCAAAACTACCCGTGCCGGGTTATAGGCATTCCAAAGACCATCGATAACGACCTGGCCTGTACAGATCATTGCCCCGGCTTTGGCAGCGCTGCTAAATACATTGCAACTACACTCATGGAAGTAGGGCGGGACGCTAAAGTATACGATACCGGTTCCATCACTGTAGTAGAAATCATGGGAAGGAATGCGGGCTGGCTTGCAGCCGCCTCTGCTCTAGCCAGGGTAAGAGACAAAGATCTGGGTCCCGATCTCATCTACCTTCCTGAGGTTTCCTTTGATATGGCTGACTTCCTATCAGATGTTTCCCGGGTTTACAATGAACAGGGAGATGTTTTGGTAGCCGTGTCAGAGGGCATCAAAGATAAGAACGGCACCTTCATTTCCTCCTATTTTTCAGACAGTACCAATGAGAAGGATGCCTTTGGCCATTCGAAAATGGGTGGCCTTGCAGCTAACCTTGCAGAGTTTTCCAAGTCAAAAATAAAAGCGAAAGTCAGGGGCATCGAACTGAGCCTTCTTCAGCGCTGTGCAGCCCATCTTGCTTCGGCTACAGATGTGGAAGAGGCTTATCTGGCCGGGAAAGCTGCCTTTGAAGCTGCGGAGGCGGGGATTACCGATAAAATGGTCACTTTCCGCCGGGTTTCTGAAAACCCCTACCACTGCGAAACGGGTCTTGTAGACCTGGTAGAAGTTGCCAACGCAGAAAAGAAAATCCCGAAGGAGTGGATTAACGAAGCGGGAAACGGCCTCTTACAGCCTTTTATCGACTATGCTCTACCCCTGATTCAGGGGGAAATGGACCGTCCTGTGGAAAACGGACTCCCCAGGTTCACCCAGCTAAAGCGTATAAAGGCAACTCCGCTGTAATCCCTATAAAATTTTAATGATATCTCACCATACCTTCACAGGAAACACACATAGATGGTGCAGAATCAAGCTGAGAAGAGGAAGGGAAAGAACATGTACCGGATACTCGTGGCAGACGACGAACCGAAGATTCGCGAAGTAATAAGGGAATATGCGGAGTTTAACGACTACGAAGTGATAGAGGCCTCCGACGGTATGGAGGCTCTCAATCTTAGCAGACAGGAAAACCCGGATTTGCTGATTCTGGACATTATGATGCCCAAGCTGGATGGTTTTTCTCTTTGCAAAGAAATACGAAAATTTTCCCGGGTGCCTATTCTCATGCTCTCCGCCAGAGGCGAGGAATATGATAAGCTTTTCGGCTTTGAGCTTGGCATCGACGACTATGTGGTGAAACCCTTCAGCCCCAGGGAACTGATGGCCAGGGTCAATGCGGTGCTTTCAAGGAAACAAGCTCCAGCTGTGGAAGACCCCTCAGTCCTCAATTACGGAGGGCTGGAAATCGATCTGGCCGGTCATGCCGTGTCCGTAGAGGGGGCAAGAGTTGAGCTTACGCCTAAGGAATACGAATTGTTGGCGTATTTGGTGAAAAACAGAAATATTGCCATCAGCAGAGATAAGCTGCTTTCAGAGGTTTGGGGCTATGATTTTTATGGAGACGACCGGACCATCGACACCCATGTGAAGAATCTCAGAAACCGGCTGGGGCCTTGCAGAGATCACATCGTTACCGTGAGAGGTTACGGATATAAATTTGAAGGATAGGAAGGCGGCATCCCCTTGAAGATAAAATTGGATCCCCAAAGCATCAGGTTCAAGCTATGGTTCTCTTTCGCCGTATTTGCGGTGGTCCTCATGTTAATACTGTGGTTTCTGCAGATTTTTTTCCTTGAAGCCTATTACGAGGAAATGAAAACCAGAGAAATTGTCAGGGCCTCCGAAGAAATCGCAGGTGAGTATGGTGAACTCGATCTAAAGAAAATGTCCGAATACTCCTATAAAAACGATATGTACATTCATATAGAGACGGAAACGGGTCTGGTGATTTATACGGCGGATCGTTCCAACAAAAGGCCTTCCCTTCTGGGCGAACAAAGGGAGGCTGCAGCCTTACGGCGCTTGTTGAACGATAGCTCCACCGGTATCGTTTCTTTTGTCATTGGAGAAGAGGCAGGAGGAGTGGAGACTCTGGTCTATGGCAAACTCATTGACAGCACTCCAGGCAACCGGGTCTACTTGTTCATACTCTCACCCTTATCTCCTGTGGAGTCCACTGTGGATATCCTGGCGGGTCAGCTGACCTTGGTTACTATTATTTCTTTGCTTTTAGCTTTTTTGCTTTCCTATTTCCTCTCGAAGAACCTCACCAAACCACTGATTAAGATTACCGACGCTGCTTCCGCCCTTGGCAGAGGAGAATACGGGGTTCCTTTTGAAGGAGGGCGCTATACGGAGGTGATCCGTCTGGCGGATACTCTCAGCTACACGGCAGCCGAACTGGAAAAAAGCCAGAAGCTGCAAAAAGATTTGCTGGCCAACGTTACCCACGATCTTAAGACTCCCCTGACTATGGTGCGGTCCTACGCGGAAATGATTCGCGATATCTCAGGGGAGGATCCTGCCAAAAGAAACCGGCACCTTCAGGTGATCATCGATGAAGCTGATCGCCTGAATCGCTTGGTCACCGATCTGCTGGATTTGTCGAAAATTCAGTCCGGGGTGGCGGTACTTCATCGGGAAACGTTCTCTCTTACCGATTTAATCGACCAGGTTTTAACAGGATTTGAGATCCTTCGGGAGGGTGGATACAACATTGAGTTTCGACATGATGGGGAAGGTAGCGTCACAGGGGATCCGGGCCGCATCCGGCAGGTCATTTCCAACCTTTTGAGCAATGCAGTTTTTTACGGAGGGGAGCAAAAGGAAATCGCGATATGCCTTTCGGAAAAGGAGACCAGCGTCTGCTGCAGTATCCGAGACGCGGGTCCGGGCATATCCCCGGAAGAGTTGGACCACATCTGGGATCGATACTACCGGATCAGTGACAATGCAGGGAGAAGCACCTCGGGAGGTTCCGGTCTGGGGCTCTCTATTGTGAAGGAAATCCTGACTCTTCATGGTGCGGGATTCGGTGTGGAAAGCCAGGTGGGTGTGGGTAGCACCTTCTGGTTTGAAATGAAAAAGTAAACGTCCACGGGGACAGACCCTTTGTCAGGTTTTCCGACCACGGGGACAGACCCTTTGTCTGAATAACTTGCTTGAGGGTAGTACTCAGCAAATTATATGACTTTGATTGCTTCTGAAAGGCTTTTCACTCCAAGCAACTTTATCCCATCGGGAGGACCTGCAAAACGGCGGGCATTCTTATCAGGGAGAATGATTCGGTGAAACCCCATCCGCGCAGCTTCTTTTATGATTTTTTCTGCATTCTGTACCGATCTGAGATCTCCGGTGAGGCCGATTTCCCCTATAGCCAGAGTTTTTTCTCCGCAGGAAATCCGCTTGTATGTAGAATAGATGGCCAAGGCAACGGCCAAGTCCGTAGAGGTACCATCCGGTCGCAGGCCGCCTACGATGTTTACATAAACGTCCTGATTGATCAGTGAGAGACCTGCCTTTCGATCAAGCACGGCCAATATCATATTCAACCGAGAATTTTCCACCCCTAGAGCCGTCCTTCGGGCGAATCCGATGTTGGTGGGTGATGTGAGGGCCTGTATCTCCAGAAGCAGAGGCCTGGTTCCCTCATAGACCGCCGTTGCCACGGAGCCTTCCGCTCCCTCTTCCATGCCTTCTAAAAAGCTGCCGGAAAGGTTTTCTATTTCCAGCAGACCCTCCTCCGACATCTCAAAGGCGCCCACTTCGCTGGTGGTGCCGAAACGATTTTTATACGCCCGAAGAATCCGAATCTCCTGATTCCGCTCCCCGGTAAAATTCAATACGCAATCCACCAGGTGTTCTATGATCTTGGGACCGGCCAGATCTCCGCTTTTCGTTACATGGGCAACGATGAAAACAGGGACATTCTTCACTTTACCGATCCGCATAAGTTCATTGGTACAGGCTCTCACCTGTGATACGCTACCCGGTGCCGATTCCAGTTCGCCGGAATACATGGTCTGAATCGAGTCGATGACCATGAACCCGGGTTTCAGTTCATCGGCAACTGCAAGGATATTCTCCATGTTTGTTTCCGAAAGAAGGAAGAGCTTGTCCTGGTTTCCCTTGCACACCCGATCCGCCCGCATTTTAATCTGCTCCAGGGATTCCTCCCCGGACACATAAAGAACAGGGTCTTCTTTGTTTGCAATCTCAGATGCAGCCTGAATGATCAGTGTTGATTTTCCGATGCCCGGCTCTCCGGAAATAAGAGTTAGGGAGCCCGTAACCAGTCCCCCACCCAAAACTCGGTTCAGTTCACCGATTCCTGTGTCAATCCTGCTTTGATCTCCGGATTTAACACATGACAGTTTCACCGCTTTGGCGCTGCCCACCTCCGGAGACCGTCGCCGCTTGTCCTGGGACGCAGCCGACATAATCTTTTCCTCTACCATGGAATTCCATGCTCCGCAGATGCACTGCCCTACCCATTTTGGGCTTTCGTTGCCGCATTCCTGGCATACAAACACAGTAGAAGCTTTTTTACTCATCTCATCCTCTTTTCTTTTCACAAGGGGTCTGTCCCCGTGGCCGGAAAACCTGACAAGGGGTCTGTCCCCGTGGC
>CAYOYO010000041.1:0-15114 GCA_964408195.1 uncultured Oscillospiraceae bacterium
CGGAATAATGCGGTGTCATCCCTACAAACCAGGCGTCATAGTTGTCTGTCGTGGTGCCTGTCTTCCCTGCAACCGTGTGAGAGCCTATGGCAGCAGCCTTTGCAATGCCGTTGGCCACCGTGGTTCGCAGAATGTCTGTCATGATATAGGCCACACCCCGGTCCATTACCTGCTCTTTTTCTTCCGGGCCTTCCAGCAGAACCTCTCCTCGCTTATTGGTTACAGAGGTATAGGCTACGGGTTTTACATAGAGTCCCTGGTTTGCAAAGGTTCCATATCCGGCGGCCATCTGAAGGGGAGATATGCCGTTTGTCATTCCGCCCAAAGCCAGCGCTGCAGGATTCATGTCGTTTACATCTCCCGATTCCACTACGGATGTGATACCTAACTTTTTCAGGAAGGAAAGGGAAGTGGATGCCCCCAGGTCGTTAAAGACCTTCACTGCATTAACATTAACGGACTGCTCCACCGACTGCCGCAGGGTGTACAGGCCGCGATATCCGGAATACCAGTTTTTGGGCCAGAGTTTCCCGTTTAATACCAGGGGGGCATCATCGATCACGGAAGCCGCTGTCCAAAGTTTTATTCCTTCTGCAACCGCATTGTTTTTCACCAGGTCCACAGATTGTTGCAATGCAGGCCCGTAAACTGCCATGGGCTTGATGGAGGAACCGGGCTGTCTCGTCCCTGTGGCCCTGTTGAACAGGAGCTTGCCGCTGAGGCTTCTGCCCCCGGCCATGGCTTTGATGGCCCCGGTCTTATAGTCGATAATCACCATTGCGGACTGTGGCTGGATTACCTTTTCCTTCAGTTGATAATGACCTCTGGGGATGGTCATACCCGCTTCCGTCAGAGTAAAGGGGAAACCTTCATCAAAGAATTTAGCACTGATGATCAGATTTCCGTCGTCATCTCTGCTTTTATATTCGGAGGGAATCAGCACATAGCCGGATGAAATGGTATAGAAGGTGCCGTCTTCTACGGTATACATGCTCTTGAACTCAACGCTGTAGTCTACCTGGTCCTTCACCTCTGTTTTGTAGATGTTAAGGCGGTTCCCTTTGAATACGGTCATGGACCCGTCCTCGTTGATCCGGTATTCTTCCGGTTTCAACGTGAAATTCCCTTCGCTGTCAAACATGTTACCGTATTCATAGAGCAGGATCTTTCCCGCGGCATCTCTGGCGTTCCCGGCTTTGTCCTTATTCAGCCCGGTTACCTGGGGGAAATTGTCGTTCTTTTCGAATTCCCCTTCTATGATTTTCTGCATGGAGACGTTCAGGGTGCTGTAGATGCGGAGTCCCCCGTTATATATCATGTTTCTGGCGTCTGCTTCTTCCAGATTGTATTCAAACATGAGCCCTTGAATTACTTCATTCACCAGATAGTCGGCAAAGTAGGAGCTGATTTCCGAGGACGCTTCGATATCCGGGTTTATGGATGCCCGGATATCTTGGTTCATGGCTTCCTCATACCGACTTTCGTCAATAAGCCCCTGCTCTTTCATAAAAGCCAGCACCAGCTGTTGTCGTTGCAGAAATTCGTCCTGGTACCAAATGCTGAAGATTTCGCCCCGGTATACAAAATCCAGAGAATCCGGATCGGCAATATCCGCATTGTTCATGCGTCTGAGCGGAGAATACTTGCTGGGGCTCTTGGGAATGCTGGCAAGGACCGCACACTCGGCAAGGGTAAGCTGGCTCGCATCTTTGGAGAAATAGGTCTTGGCCGCGGCTTGAACGCCGTTGGCACCGCTTCCCAAATTGATGGTATTCAGATAGGCTTCGATAATTTGTTCCTTTGAAAGCTGTCGTTCCAGCTGGACTGCATAATAGGCTTCTTGGACCTTTCGTTCCAGGGAGCGGATGCTCTTTTTGTCTTCCAAATAGAGATTTCTTGCAAGTTGCTGAGTAATGGTGCTGGTACCCCGGATCGATTCTCCGGAGGTGATGCTGTCCCACAGAGCTCCGAAAATCCGAATCACATTAAAGCCCTGATGTTCTTTGAAGGTCTTATCTTCGATGGCGATGAAGGCATTAATCAGGTCTTCCGGCATTTCCGTATAATTCAGGTTGGTGCGAAGTCCTGCCCCGCTGGCAAAAAGATTTTCCAGCTCATTTCCCGCATCGTCATAAATCACCGAGTTTTCCGCGAGCATGGAGTAAATGTTGTCTGCATTGATGGCCGGGGTGTTGCCGATTACATTGAGTGCCCATATACCAACTGCCCCGGAAACAATAAATCCGACGCAAATCAATGCGATGAGGAGTCGTTTTACATTAATTCTATACTTCTTTTTCGTCTTTTTTACCTTGGGCATAGACTCCTGCGTTTCCTGATTGTTCTTTGATTTGATTCTCTCCTGCCGTTGGGCCCGGCGAGGAGAAAGAGCAGCGATCTCTCTTGGGGCCTCTCCCGGGCCTTCGCCGGATGAGCCGGTTCCGCTATCGGACTTTTCAAAGCTCTTTTTCATTTCATCGAATTTACTCAGAAAATCTTCGATATCATTTTTTTGTTCAAAGTCTTTATCGCTCTTGTTGAATTCATCGTTCAAAGGAAACACCTGCTTTCCTTATTTTCTCCCACAGGGCCTGTTTTCTGCTGGTCCTGTTTCTCAATTCACGGTTTCCTGACAAGTATCATCGGGTCGAATCGTTAGCCGTATAGGTTTTCATTATATCATCAGAGCAAGCCGTTGCTCCGGCTTGCTTCACAATGATGCAATAAATACATCCGGGGCAAAGCCAGTAGGCTTTGCTTCACAAGTATTTATTATAGCATATCGTCAAGATGTTTGACAGCAGAGCACCTGAAATAGTTCCAATTGTAACAAAACTGAAAAAAACATTTTGACATAAATAACAATATATGGTATATTTAAGGAAGAACCAAAGGCCATAGGGAGACACAATGAGAAGACCGGCAGCATTTCTCTTCGCCGCCTTTGCAGGAGGGATTTTAACAGGGTATTATCTGAATCTATGGATTGCAGCCCTTTTTTGGGGACTGCTTTTTCTTGCTGCTTTGCTATGGGGCAAATATCCATTCGCTGTCTTTTTGCTCATCGCATTGGTCGGAGCCTTCTATTATGAGGCAATGGACACGGGAGAAGAAGAGTTCCACGAATACCAGGGCCGTGTAGTCTCTCTCGCCGGAAAGGTATTAAGCTCGGAAAAGCGGGATGGCTATGTTCGGATGTTGATGGATCCGGACATCTGGAGATGCGGAGATACCCAAGGAGCCGTTAGGGGAAAAATTATAATCAACTTGACAAGCTTTTCGAGCGGGCAAGACGGGGAGGCTGTTTTTACGGAAGGGGAAATCATGGACATGACCGGAAAAGAAGTCCGACTGAAGGGAAGGCTCTCTTTGCCACCTACCATGCGAAACCCGGGTCTTTTTGACTATAGGCTCTATTTAAAAACGCGAGGGATCACCGCCGTCGTAAATGCCCACAAGACGCATGTGGAAATCATTGGGCAGGCAAACTCGCTGACCGCGGTGACCGCCAAGGTAAAATCCCGTTTTTCTGCCTCTCTGCACAGATACATGTCCCCTGATTCCAAGGCAGTGCTTCTGGGAATCTTGTTTGGAGATAAGACGTATATCGGCGAGGAAATTTACGAAGATTTTCAAAGGAACGGCTGCGCCCATATCCTTTCCGTATCGGGGATCCATGTGAGCATCCTTTATCTTTACATCAGCATGCTCTTCCCGGGTAGGAGAAACCCGGCCGGATCCGCTATCACTCTTGTATTGTTGCTCATTTATGCTGCATTGGCTGATTTTTCTCCCTCCGTGGTTCGGGCCGTGGTCATGATCGCCATCCATATATTGTCTAAGCATCTGCACCGGAGATATGACCTGCTTTGTTGTATCAGCTTCTCCGCCTTCCTCATGCTGCTATGGAACCCCTATTCTCTATTCAATCTGGGGTTTCAACTCTCTTACCTAGCAGTTTTTACACTGGCCTTCGCCCTTCCCCATGCAGAAAGGACCATAGGGAGGCTGGAGGGAAACAAGGGTCATGGGTGGCTCAGTGCCTTGCTCCGGGCTTTTTTACCGATTTTTGCAATCCAGGTCGGCATGGCACCTGCCACCGCTTATCATTTTCAGTATTTCTCACTTTCCGCATTTTTGGTCAACCTGCCGGTGATTGCCCTTGCGGGAGCCATTCTTCCTCTTGGGATGCTTCTGATTCTATTATGCTATCCCGGTGGGACCCTCTTTGGGCTCGGTGCCACAGGAGCCGATTTGCTCATTCGCGTCATGCTGAAAATAAACCGAGTCGTCGGCGATATAAGCTTCTCCTCCATGAATATCACAGGGCCCCATCCCGGGCTTCTTGTGCTCTTTTACGGACTCTTTTTTTTCATCCTGTCGGAGGGTTTCCGATCTCTTTGGGACAAGAAGGAAAAACAGGGGATTATCCTCATCTGCGTCTTAATTGTCTGGATTTCCGCCGCAACTCCTTTCATCATTGATGACAAAGGCAGAGGTGCGGATATCGTATTTCTCGATGTGGGTCAGGGGGACTGCATACACTTGCGGACTCCCCAAGGGAAGAACATCCTTATCGACGGAGGAGGAGATGAGGATTATGATACGGGAAAGAAAATTCTCCTTCCCTATCTTTTGAAAAACGGAGAAGATCAGGTGGATTTGGCGATTGTCACCCACCTCCACCAGGACCATTACGGAGGGATTGCCTCCCTTTGCCGGTTGATGCCTGTGAAAAAGCTGGCCCTTTATACCGTCAACGCCTTGCAGGAAGAGACAATCCTGACGGATACAGGCCTGGCTGCGGAGGATTTGGTCTATCTGGCCGGGGGAGACAGGATTCAGGTGGAAAAAGACATTTATATCGATGTCCTTTACCCCTTTCCAGCCCCAGGTGAAAAGCCCCGCTTGTCCGCTACTGCGGAAGAAGAAGAAAATCTCTGCAGTCTGGTGCTTCGTGTCCGCTATGGGGGGATTACCCTGTTAATCACCGGCGATATGGGCTTTGAAGGAGAAAGGCTGCTGATGGACTCTCTCGAGAAAATAGGAAGCGTGAGTCTTAAGTCAGATGTTCTTAAAGTAGGGCACCATGGGTCTCGCTTTTCTACGGGAGATGATTTTCTGAAAGCAGTGGACCCAAAGGTAGCCGTTATCCAGGTGGGAAAAAACAATTTCGGGCACCCAAATCCCCAGGTGATTGAAAAACTCGAGGAAAAAGGTATAATGGTTGTTAGAAACGATCAAAGCGGTGCGATTCTCCTGTACATAGACCGGAACAGCGTAAGAATCTCCACTATGCTTTGATTCCGGATCCGGAGGTGTGAATGGCTATAAAACCGACGAAAATTGAAGAACACGCATTTAAGAGGATCCAGAGAGATATGCAAGAAGGTAGCCTGGGGAATCCCCTTTTTTTTTATGGGGAAGAGCAATATCTGGTGCGCTGGGCGGTAGAATCCATCGTTGAACTCTTCTCAGAGCCCGGCCTGCGACAGCTGAACTGTGCCAAACTTTCCGGGGAGGCGGCTTTCCCGGAAACGATTATGGCCCAGTGCGAAACGCTGCCCATGCTTTCCGAAAAGCGGATTGTAATCGTGGATGGGTTTCCTGCAGGTGCAGAGGATGCAAAAGACAACTACAGCGAGGGGGAGGAAAAGGAGCTGATCTCCTATTTTAATGAACTTCCTGACACCTGTCTTCTGATCCTCACATCGGTTTCTGCTGACAAAAGAAGAAAATTGTACAAGACCTTGGTTGGCCTGGGGTCCTGTTATGAATTCAACCGTCTGGATGAGGAGGAACTGCGGAAGTTCATCCGCAATCGGCTCAGGAAAGGCGGAAAAACTGCCGGCTCTGCAGTGATTCGGCAGATCATAGAGACGTCCGGGTATTTTGACAAACAAACCGACTATACTCTTTATAATCTAGACAACGATATCAAAAAGTTGATTGCCGTAAGCGACGGGGATGAGATCAGCATGGCTGATGTTGCCCGGGGGCTTTCGGGTAATACGGAAGTCTACGTGTTCAATATGATTGACGCCCTGTCCCGCAACCGCAAGGATGAAGCCCTGCTGTTGCTACACCGGCTCCTCACGTCAGGGGAGAGTGTGTATAAGCTATTGGCATTGATCTGCTCCCACTATGAGACAATCCTCATGGTAAAGGAAATGAAGGAAGAAGGCTTGAGTCCGGCAGAGATGAAGAGCGTGACAGGTGTTCATGAGTATCGGATCAAGATGGCCGCACAGTTCTCCGGCCGCTACGATACGGCACAGCTGCGCCAGATCCTCTGCAGCAGCTTCGCAGTGGATAAAAACATCAAGACCGGGCTGCTGGAGGAAAGGCTTGCCCTGGAAATGCTCATCGCAAGCATATGAGAAGGAATTGGAGCATGGCCTGTTCCCGGGTAGGTTCCCTGAGTATACTCCCTGAATATACCTTCATGGGCCGGAGTTAAAAAGTGTCGAATAAGGTTGATTATTTGGCAAATTAAATTATAATAGTAGTGTTAACCTTAAGAACGAAGGCAAAACAGCAGGAAACATCATTATTACTAGAGACTTTAAAGCGATGTACTTGCATTTACCCACAAAGGAGGAAAGAAAATGACATTGGAAAAAAGCGGGTGCAGCTGCAGCGGTGGCTGTGGAGGACCTGATTTCAGCCAGCTGGCACCGGTTCTCGAAACCTACGCGAAAATACCCGGCAGCCTGATTACCATATTGCAGAAGGCCCAAGACATTTACGGATATCTTTCAATGGATGCCATTCACTATATATCCGAAAAAACGGGACTCATGCCGGCACACATATACGGCGTGGCTACGTTTTACACCCAATTCCGGCTATCCCCTATCGGAAAAAACCTGATTATGCTGTGCAAAGGAACAGCTTGTCACGTGAATGGGGCAGATATGATCGAGGAAGCAATTTCGGAAGAACTGTCCATTCGAGATGGAGAGACCACAGAAGACGGAATCTTTACGCTGAATAACGTGGCATGCCTGGGCTGCTGCAGCCTGGCACCGGTGATGATGATAAAAAACCATGACGGAGATGAAACATACGGAAATCTGACAAAGGATTCGGTCAAAGCCATTCTCCGAGAGGTGAGAGAGAAAGAGCAGGAGGTCACCCAATGAAAGTTTTAGTAGGGCAGGGCAGCTGCGGCGTCGCTACCGGCGCCAGAAAGACCGCGGACGAATTCGTGAGGCAAATCGCCGGTTTGGGGCTCACCGGTGTTGAAGTAGACAAAACAGGTTGTATCGGCAGTTGTTTCCTTGAGCCCATTGTAGACGTCTACGATGACCTGGGAAATTTGGAGATCCGATACATCAAAGTGCATCCCGAGAAAGTCTCCGAGATTGTCAACAGGCATCTGGCAGGCGGGGAGCCCGTATGGGAATATGGGATTCCCGACGTTGACCAGAATTTCCTTTCAAAACAGAAAAAGGTGGTATTGCGGAACTGCGGGATTATCAACCCGGAAAGAATCGAGGAATACATTGCCGTGGGTGGCTATCAGGCTTTGAAAAAAGCCTTGACCACAATGACTCCGGAAGAAGTCATCGAAGAGATGAAAGTTTCTGGACTCAGAGGGAGAGGCGGAGCCGGATTCCCCACCTGGTTCAAGTGGAATGCAGCCAGACAGAATGAAGCGGACCGGAAATATATGGTATGTAACGCAGATGAGGGAGATCCGGGTGCGTTTATGGACCGAAGTGTTTTAGAGGGAGATCCTCACTCCTTGTTGGAGGGTATGATCATCGGTGCATATGCCATCGGTGCATCGGAAGGGGTCATCTACGTCAGAGCGGAGTATCCTCTTGCTATAGCCCGTTTGGAAACCGCTATGGGCCAAGCTCGTGAAAGGGGCTATTTGGGAAAGAATATCCTGGACAGCGGTTTTTCTTTTGATTTGCGCATAAAGGCAGGAGCCGGGGCCTTTGTCTGCGGCGAGGAAACAGCCCTCATCGCGTCTCTGGAAGGAGAGAGGGGCATGCCCAGGCTGAAACCGCCTTTCCCCGCACAGAAGGGCTTTTGGCAAAAACCCACCAACATCAACAACGTTGAGACATTTGCCAATGTTCCCTTTATCATCTCCAACGGCGGAGCCACCTTTGGAGCTATGGGAACGGAGAAGAGCAAAGGAACCAAAGTCTTTGCACTGGCAGGGAAAATTAAGAAGGGCGGTCTGGTGGAAGTTCCCATGGGCCTGCCAATCAAAGATGTTATCTTTGAAATCGGCGGCGGGATTAAAAACGATAAGAAATTTAAAGCAGTGCAGATGGGAGGACCCTCCGGAGGCTGTATCCCTGCAGAGTTGATCGACACGCCGGTAGACTATGAATCCATCACCAAGACCGGTGCTATCGTAGGCTCCGGTGGTATGATCGTCATGGACGAAAATACCTGCATGGTGGACATGGCCCGGTACTTCCTTGATTTTACTAGGAAGGAATCCTGCGGGAAGTGCAACTACTGCCGCATCGGCACCAAGAGAATGCTGGAAATACTGGAGAGGATCACCCGGGGGGAAGGCAGGGATGGAGATATCGAGCTGCTGGAGGAACTGGCTCAGAAAGTAAAGGACGGTTCCATGTGCGGCTTGGGTCAGACTGCCCCCAACCCCATTCTTACCACGATCCGGTACTTCAGAAATGAGTATGAAGATCACATCTACAGACATAAATGCACAGCCCATTCCTGTACAGCGCTCCTGACCTTTACCATCAAAGACAACTGCACGGGATGCACCCTTTGCGCCCGGAAGTGCCCTGTGGGAGCCATCACCGGGAAAGTCAAGGAAAAGCATTTGATTGATCAGGAAACTTGTATCAAATGCGGCAAGTGCGAAGAAGTTTGCAGATTTGATGCCATTCTGAGGGATTAGAGGAGAATACGATATGGAAAATATGAAACTTATAATAGACGGGAAGGAATGTTTGGGGCAGCCGGGACAGACCATTCTGGATGTTGCAAAGAAGAACGGAATCGATATCCCCACTCTCTGCTACGATGACAGAGTGGAGATTTACGGTGCCTGCGGCATCTGCGTTGTTGAAGTGGAAGGGAACCCCAAACTGGTAAAGGCCTGCGCCACTTTGATTGCTCCGGATATGGTAGTAAAGACCGGTACAGAGAGGGTTCTGGAATCCAGGAAGACAAATCTGGAGCTGTTGCTATCCAACCATGTGGGTGATTGCAGACCTCCCTGTGTGCTGAACTGTCCGGCTGGCACCGATTGTCAGGGCTATGTGGGACTCATCGCCAACGGGGAATACCGGGAGTCTGTCAAGTTAATTAAAGAGAAGATTCCACTACCCGGAAGCATTGGCAGAGTATGCCCGCACCCTTGCGAAGACAACTGCAGAAGGCAGTTTGTGGACGAATCCGTATCCATTGCGTGGCTGAAGCGTTTTGCCGCGGATATGGAAGGTGACGACCCCTATATCCCTCCTGTTGGACCGGATACCGGCAAAAAAGTTGCGGTAATCGGCGGCGGCCCCTTTGGACTGTCCGTAGCCTATTATTTGCGGCAAAAGGGTCACGGGGTCACCATCTTCGAGTCCATGCCCCACTTCGGCGGCATGCTTCGCTATGGCATTCCTCAATACCGGCTTCCCAAGGAAGTGGTAGACGGTGAAGTGGCTCAGATGGAAAAAATGGGAATTGTTCTGAAGCCGAATACCCATATCGGGAAAGACATTTCCTTTGATGAAATCCGAAAGGATTATGATGCAGTGGCGCTGGGGGTGGGTGCCTGGGTATCCACCGGAACCGGCTGTCCCGGCGAGGATGCGGATGGGGTCATAGGCGGCATCGATTTTCTCCGCAAGGTAATCAAGAAAGACCACATCGAGTTAGGCGATACCGTGGCTGTGGTAGGGGGAGGCAACACCGCAATGGATGCCTGCCGTACCGCTGTGCGACTAGGCAAGAAGGTTTACAATATCTACCGGCGTACCAAAGACGAAATGCCTGCCGATCGGATCGAAATCGAAGAAGCGGAAGAAGAGGGTGTCATCTTCCGAAATCTGACCAATCCCCTGGAAATCATAAAGGACGACAAGGGCCATGTGAAGCAGATCAAGCTTCAGATTATGGAATTGGGTGAGCCGGATGCCAGTGGCAGGAGAGCTCCCGTCCCCGTAGAGGGAAAGACCGAAATTTTGGACGTGGACAATGTAATTTTGGCCATTGGCCAAGCCGTAGAGTACAGCGGCTTTGATGGTCTTGACATGACCAGAAAGAAAGGATTTTCCTACGATCCGGAAACCTTCATGACCAGCATGGAAGGTGTCTTTGCCGGGGGCGACTGCGGCAATGACAAGATATCCATAGCCGTGGAGGCCATCGGTGATGCGGTGAAAGCGACGGAGATCATCCATGCCTATCTTTCCGGGGAGAAAATCCGTTATCGCAAGCCCTATGTGGTGGTGAGAGATGACATGGATGAAAAGACCTTCGAGGACCGGGAAAAGCTTTGCCGTCCGAAAATGGGAATGTTGGAACCTGATGAGAGAAAAGACAATTTCAAAGAAATCGTGGAAGGCTATACCCCTGCCGGTGCGGAATACGAGGGGGGACGATGCCTGGAATGCGGATGCGGTAAGTATTTTGAATGCAAGCTTTATGAGTATTCAAATCAACACGATGTGAAGCCGGACCGCATTGCAGGGGACATCAACCATCTGGAATTCGACGATGAGCACCCCTATGTGGTAAGGGATCCCAACAAGTGCATCCTCTGCGGCCTCTGCGTCCGGGTATGCCATGAAGTCATGGGAGTTACCGCTCTGGGACTTGTGAAGAGAGGATTTGACACCACAGTGCAGCCTGCATTGGGAAATCCTTTGGAAGAATCGGGCTGCATCAACTGTGGCAACTGCATCAGCCTCTGCCCTGTGGGAGCGCTCCTGCCAAAGGTGGACCATACAAAGCCCATTCCTTTGAATACCACATTGCATCGTACCACCTGCACGGAATGTGGGGTGGGCTGCCAGATGGATCTGAAGCTTTCCGGAACGAAAGTGGTAGGGGTGGAACCGGCATTTGGCCCATCCAACGGAGGACTGCTCTGCGTGAAAGGAAAGTACGGTTATCGGAAATTATATGTGGAAGACAGGCTGTCCACTCCCCTCATCCGCAAGGAAGGCAAACTTGAGGAAGCCACCTGGGAAGAGGCACTGGATTTGATAGCGTCTAAATTAGCCGGGCTTAAGGACGGGAGTGCTTCCGGGACATTTGCAGCCTTCGCCGGACATATGGTCAGCAATGAAGCAAAGTTCATGCTGAATCAGCTTTCGGAGACGGTTACCGGAAAGAAAGCGGAATGGAAAGAAACTGCTGTCTTCGCCGCCGACTCCACGGATCAGGGGAAAGGTGCCGAAGCCATTTTGCGTGCTTCCGGCGCGAAAGCGGCGGACGGGATCACTGTATTGCCTATGAGAGATGAAAGGGTGCAAAATGAGCTGTCGACCGGAAAGGTAAGTGTTCTGTACCTGATGGGAGAGAATCCTCTGGATCCCGAGAAGAAAGCCGAAGGGGCGGAAGATGCTCTGAAGCAGTGCGATTTCATGGTGGTTCAGGATATCTACCTCAATGAGACAGCAAAGCTGGCCCATGTGGTTCTGCCGGCGGACAGCTTTGCAGAAGCAGACGGAACCTTCACTAATATGGAGGGCAGGGTTCAGCTGGTGAGAAAGGCCGTTCAAGCTCCGGGAATCGCACTGGCTGACAGCAAGATACTGGGCCTGCTCCTAGAGCGATTGGGCGCCGGTCTTGGATTCAGGTCAGCGGAAGATGTTTTCCGGGCAATTGCCGATCGGATCCCGGGCTACAAGGATATGAGCTATGAATCTCTTGAAAAAGAGGGATCTATGCTGATCGGATAAATGGTAAATCAATACACCCCCGGGGATAGATCCGGGGGTGTATTGATTTACTGCGAAAAAAGGACAGATACCGGAGCCGGTAAGCCACGGTGTCTGTCCTTTTGTATCTTTAACTTTCTACTTGGTTCCTTAACCGTTCAATGGCTTTGCGGATGGGGGGCAGGAGCAGAATGATGAGAGTGAGCCCAGCCTCCGCACCGATGTAGATGATGTTGTAATAGAGGGACCAGGAGAAGGCGCTGAAGCCTTCCGGCGCATATTCTCCGAAAAAGATTATCCCCGATAAAAAAGCACAGAAAAATCTGCAGAGTACACCGAAAAGATATCCGACAAGCAGGCTGTGTTTGCCCTTTCGAAAGAGTCCGGCAAACCCCAATGCCCCTACGGCAAAAGGATAATCCAGAAACAGTTGAAGGGGGTGAATCACATAGGGATTGAAAATCAAACCCACCAAGCCGGCGCACATACCGGCCATTACACCTCTTCGCGCTCCCAGCAGATACCCGCACAATGTGATGGCCAGCATACTGAAGGCAGTGACGGAACCACCCTGGGGCATTCTGATTATGCTGATCTGGTTTAACACAAGATATAAGGCGACGAAAATCGCAGACAGGACCAATGCTCTGGTATTTGTCTTTTTGCCCCTTCCGGAAACCAAAATTGCGCCAAAGAGTGTCAAGATGACACAGATTGTGACAATAAGACCTCCTGTGGATTCGAAGAATCCCTGTAACTGTTCCGATGACATAAAAAAACCTCCTTACATTGATGACAGGAGGGGAGTGTATGGGTCCAGACAGTGAAAAAATTCATGTTGGACTTGCTTCCCTACGCCGGTATTATCCGGATCAGGTGGTGAGGGTGTGCGTTGTTCTTTTCACAACGCACTCTCAGCAGATGCTCCCCTAGCATATTATTTTCTGAAACCAAAGGTTTCGATGTAAGAGATAATACCCCAGTTCCATGCAGAAGTCAAAGGAAAACTCAAAAAGCCCAAATAGAGAACCAAAAAAGCCCAAATAGAATAAACAAAAAATAACAAAAAAGGAAATCAAGATATTTATTACTCATTAGATTCCACTTGAATAATGCGGGTATAAAAACTATACTGGAATAGGAGGTGATGTGTTTGGAAGATAAAATAAAAGTGTTGCTGGAGGAAAAGGTAAATCCTTTGCTGGCAAACCATTTCGGTGCCGCGACTCTTACGAGCCTTGAGAATAATGTCGCGAAAGTGAGACTTACGGGAGCTTGCGCCAGTTGTCCCTCTGCTCAATATACCATTGAAGACGTAGTGAAGACCATACTGACGGAAGCGCTGCCGGAGCTGGAAGATGTTATTTTGGACACCTCCGTAAGCGATGACCTGATTGATATGGCTAAAAAGATCTTGCGCAAACAACTTTAAGTCAAGCCCCCATTATGGCATGAGAATTGCATAATTTCCATGTTGTAAATGATTTGCTACTGTTATCGTAAATAAAGAAAAGGAGTGGATGATATGTTAATGACAGGAGCTCAATATATTGAAAGTTTGAGAAAGCTCAACACACGGGTTTATATGTTCGGTGAGAAGGTGGACAACTGGGTTGACCATCCCATCATTCGTCCTTCCATCAATTCTGTCAAGATGACCTACGATTTGGCACAGGATCCCGAGTATGCGGACTTGATGACTGCCAAGTCCAACCTGACCGGGGAAGTGGTAAATCGCTTTTCCCATTTGCATCAAAGCACCGATGACTTGCGGAAAAAGGTTAAAATGCAGAGACTTTTAGGACAGAAGACCGCTTCCTGTTTCCAGAGATGTGTAGGGATGGACGCTTTCAATGCGGAATACTCCACTACATACGAAATGGACAAGAAGTATGGAACGGAGTATCACAAGAGATTTGTGGACTATCTGAAATTCGTTCAGGAGAACGATCTGACGGTAGACGGAGCCATGACCGACCCCAAGGGAGACCGGTCAAAGTCTCCGGGACAGCAGGAAGATCCTGATCTTTACGTTCACATCGTTGAAAAGAGGGAAGACGGCATTGTGGTAAGGGGAGCCAAGGCCCACCAGACCGGTTCCATCAACTCCCATGAGCATCTTATCATGCCCACCATCTCCCTGACGGAGGCGGATAAAGCCTATGCGGTTTCCTTTGCAGTACCCTCGGACGCAGATGGATTGTTTATGATTTATGGAAGACAGTCCTGTGACACCAGAAAGCTTGAAGAAGGCGCAGACATCGATCTGGGCAACAAACAATTCGGCGGACAGGAAGCTCTCGTGGTGTTTGACAACGTATTTGTTCCTTGGGATAGAGTCTTTATGTGCGAAGAATGGGATTTTGCGGGTATGCTTGTTGAGAGATTCGCAGGCTATCACAGGCAGAGCTACGGTGGCTGCAAGGTTGGCGTAGGCGATGTGATCATCGGCGCCGCTGCTTTGGCTGCTGATTACAACGGTGCCAACAAAGCATCCCATGTGAAGGATAAGCTCATTGAAATGACACATCTCAACGAGACTCTGTACTGTTGCGGCATCGCATGTTCCGCAGAAGGTTATCCCACAGAAGCGGGCAACTATCAGATTGACATGCTTCTGGCCAATGTGTGCAAGCAGAATGTCACAAGGTTCCCCTATGAAATCGTCAGACTGGCAGAGGACATTGCCGGCGGAGTTATGGTTACCATGCCTTCCGAAAAGGACTTCAGGTCCGATCTGAAAGTGGGTAAGAACGGTGAGACAATCGGCGACATATGCCACAAATACTTCAAGGGATCTCCTGTCACTTCCACAGAAAACCGGGTACGCATCCTCCGCTTTATCGAGAACGTAGCACTGGGAACTGCGGCAGTGGGCTACCGGACAGAATCCATGCACGGTGCAGGATCTCCTCAGGCTCAGAGAATTATGATTGCAAGACAGGGCAATATCGAAGCAAAGAAAGAGCTTGCCAAGGTTATTGCAGGCGTCAAATAAGATACAAGGATTATGCAAGGACGGTTCCTTCAGGAACCGTCCTTCTAAACATTGGAGAGACTATAAATGTTATGCGGAGTAAAGTTTTGCGGTGGCTGCAACCCCAGATTTGAAAGAGGGAAAGCTTTGAAGGAGCTGAAAAAGCATTTTGCCGGCCGCATAGATTTCGTGCATGCACAGGAAGATGTTGTACTGCACCAGCGACTTGGTTTTATCCTTGCCGTTGTTGCCTTGCCC
>CAYOYO010000042.1:0-14510 GCA_964408195.1 uncultured Oscillospiraceae bacterium
CATATATATATGTAGGAAATATGCTTTAGCCAACTCACTACATTATGCAACTAAATATGGGCAATGTAAAGCCCTTTCTAAAAAAAAAGGCGAAACCACCCGACATGGAAAAACCTGCCACGGGGACAGACCCCGTGGCAGGTAAAATCTGCTGATAAACATTCGCGGCGAGATGGGGTATGGTTCCGGGTTTACACAATATAATGATCCAATCCAAGTTCAAGCAGTTTTTCTTTTTCGGGATAACCAGTGTCTTTGTTCCAGTTGCGTGCTTCATAATATTCATCCAATAGGGAATCGAAATCCCGAATTACACATTCGGGATGATCTGCATATTTCCCAAATTCGGGAACCGACAGTACCCGGGCCGGGAGCCTGTCATCCTTTCTTCCCAGGCCTTCACGCATATTGAAAAGCCTCTGCAAATTGCAGACTCTTTCCCCGATCCCGAACAGCTCTTTTCCATCCATGTTCCAACCGGTCAGTGCCGATAGCATAGAGGCCCAATCATCAAGGGTAATCCCTGCATACATGAAAAATTTGCAAGTAGATAGGATGTCCGGAGTAATCAGTCCATCTTGAAGGATCTTGCAATCCTTACCCTTCCCCGCCTCATCCCAACGATCTAACGTTTCCGGATCCCTCACACCGTACGGTATCATTCCCCAAGTCATCTTTCCCCGGTCAAATGCCATCCCTTCCAACGGGTGAATATGGCACATCCCTCTATTTCCCGTTGCATACGTAATGCCCAACAATTTCCCCGATCTGGGGTCATGAACGGGACCCTCCAATCCTTTCACATGCACGGAAAATTCCCGGGTCTCCTGACCCAACTTACCTGATGCTTCACGTACCCCTTCTGCAAGAAGATTCCCTATATATTTTCTATGCACAATCATTTCCAAGCATTGAATAATGGCTTCTGCTGAGCCCCATTCCAGGGCAACTCCTCCCGTATCCTCTTTTGTTAGAATGCCTTTTTCATAACATTCCATTGCAAAAGCAATCATCGCTGCACAGGATATGGTATCTATGCCATATTTGTTGCACAAATATCCACAACGAGTAGCCAATGCGGGATCATCGTTCATTACATAAGCTGTAAAAGCGCCCACGGTTTCATATTCATTGCCTTCATGTCTTGGCGTTTTATGGAGACCATCTTTTACTTCTACAACACGGCCGCAGGCAATCGGACATCCTGCGTAACATGGTTTATTCTTAATATATATATTTTCATAATAGTTGTCGTGAATCTCTGTCCCTTTGCCAAAACTGTTGGATCTCCAGTTTTTAGTGGGAAAGTCTCCGTCCTCATCATTCGCAGGCATGTCCCCGACGGTTCCGTATTCACGCATGCCGTTCCTCACATCGCTTTCAATTACCTTTTTCAGGATGGCCCTCGACAGAGATTTAAACCCTTCGGGATCAGACATTTTAACTGCTTTCGAACCACTGACCACAACACCCATTAGATTCTTCTGCCCGAAAATTGCGCCGCATCCTCCCCGACCTGCCGCGCGATCTTCATACATAACCGAAGCCAGTTTAACAAGATTTTCTCCTGCCACTCCGATTACCATGGCCGACGTATGCTTTGGATTGCCGCCTGACACATTTTCTTTTAAATATTCACATTTCGCATATACATCTTGACCTTTCAAGAAGGATGCATCTTTTAGCGTGACCTTTTCTTCCGTCACTTCAAGGTATACAGGTTTATCTGAACGGCCTTCTATTACAATAAAGTCGTAACCGGCTCTTTTCATATCCGGGCCGAATTCTCCTCCGCATCTGGCTTCTCCCCAAATTCCTGTAGCGGGGGATTTAAAGCATAACATAACGCTGCCGCCACCGGGAACTTCATTAAGAGTTAAAGGACTGGTAGCGAATACAATCTTGTTGTCCTCGCTCATCGGATTAACTCCCGCGGCCAATTCCCGGAACAATAAATCGGCACCATAACCGCTGCCTCCAATGAATTTCCTCATTAGATCAGGATCTAATGTTCTTTTTTCAATTGACTTGTTGGATAGGTTAACACGGAGTTCTTTTCCGGCAAAACCATAGATTCCTTCACTCATCTTAACCTCCTACCAGCAGACGCGATATCTCAACATTCTGCCCATCACTAAGTCTATAACTGTCTTTCCGCTCTATAGAACCATCTACTTTTACCATTACCGGGCCACGAAAACATTTCTTATCGTGATCCCAAATGGCTCTTGATAAATTCTTACCCAACAGCTTATGTATTTCCTCGAACAAATCCCGGATTGTTGCGTTATCATTTAGTTCTATTTCGTATTTTTCTTCTTTGAAATGACTCCGCATATAACCGGATGCGCGAAAATATATGACCATCGTTTACACCTATTACAATTGATAAATTTATGATACGGCAAAGTTGGGATTTATCCCAACTTTGCTGATTATCTGTCTTTACTACAATGTGTTAACGGTCTCCTCGAATGCCTTTAAGATCTTTGCATAATCATCATCCGTATGCATCATAGAGAAGAAAATCGTTTCGGTTGGATCTCCGCCGATCATAATGACTCCCTTGTTCAACATGGTAATAAAGAATTTGTGCCATGTCTCAAAACTGCCGGTTGCCATTCCTCTGTAGTCCTTCATATCAACATCTGTGAACGTAAGGCTTCCCATTGCACCAAGATTGGCCATACAGTTGGGTACACCTGCTTTGTCGATAATGGATTTCATTTCCTTAAACATCTGATCTGATTTGTTTATCAACTTTTCCGTAGCGTCTCTGGTTAGAATATCACGAAGTGTTACAAGAGCTGCGGTGAGACTTAATGGGTTACCATTGAAGGTTCCGGCATGATAAGTACCTTGCTGGATTTCCTGCATGATTTCTCTCTTTCCGCCAAATGCAGAAATCGGATACCCACCGCCGATCGCTTTCGATAATGTGATGAGGTCCGGCTGGACTCCATATACTTCTGTAGCTCCTCCGTAGGATGCCCTGCAACCGGATATCACTTCATCAAATATCAATACAATATTTTCCCTCTTTGTGATCTCTCTGACCTTCTGAAGATAATTATCCCTTGGCAAGATCAAGGCTGAGTTTGTCATTACCGGTTCAAGAATAAATGCCGCAATCTCACCGGCGTTATCCTTGATTGCTTTTTCAAGAGCTGAAATACTATTAAACGGAACGGGAACTACAGTGTTCTTCAAACACGAAGGAAGACCCTTTGACATTGGTGCCGATGTTGGTGCCTCCGCAGGGCCGGCCTTTCCAAGGTCAGTATGTATGCTCCATAAAGCTGCATCATGTGCCCCATGGTATCCGCCTTCAAGTTTGATGATTTTTTCCTTCCCTGTATAAGCACGTGCGACTCGTATTGCATGCATTGTTGCTTCTGTACCCGAACAGGCATAACGAACCATTTCTATGCAAGGGAATCTTTCATGCAATAACTCCGCAACCAGCGCTTCTTTCTCATGAGGCATAGCCCAGGTCACACCATTGTCAATCTGCGCTTTGGTTGCTTTGGACAGTATCGGGTTATTGTGGCCTACCATCACAGGGCCGTACGCCAACTGACAATCGATATACTCATTCCCGTCTATGTCCCAGACCTTTGAACCGCTGCTTCTGTCTATAAACATTGGGTAAGGTGCATAGGCTCTGATATTACTTGCGACACCCAAAGGCAGACGCTGCTTTGCCTTCTCATACATAACCTTTGACTTTTGATGCGATGAACAGAAATCCTCAATGTATTTTTCCATTTTTTTCTCCTTTTCCACCGGGATTATGGTTTCCCCCAATGCAGTTTACTGACCTTTCCATCACTAACTGATAATATCTCCAAATAAATTATCACTTCCTTTTATTTCAACCATCAATAAATGTTCTCAATAGTATGATAATTTGCACAGTCTACTGTACATCAATAGGCTTTTTCTATTAATATTTTAATTCCATACATACAACTGTTTATGCGTAATCGCTGCCATATCTCGCCTACTTATTCCTTTCGCAATAATTATCCGGATCAAGCATTTGCAAGAAGGCCGCAATCTGATATAATTTTTTTAGATGTAACGTCAGTCTTTCCGAATTGTCCATTTTGTTTAATCATCCAACCAATTTGCAGATATAAGATAAAACGATTAACAGCAAGAGAAAAAGCATTATATACAGAAAGGTTATCCATGTGAGGTGAGATATGTGAGAACCGGTGACTTTGCAAAAAAGTATTGTTTATCACCCAACGGAGTCCGATATTATGTTGAGCAGGGGTTGATTTCACCCGGAATAAAAAACGGACAATATGACTTTGATTCTAATTGTATTTTCGACATGGATAAAATCGTCCGATTAAAGCAAATGCATTTCTCCTTAAATGAGATCAACAAGATCTTTCATCTTCTTAGACTTGCTCAATATTCGAATAATCAAGAGTCCCATCAAATATTTATGGATATTTTTGTTAACAAAAAGGAAGAATTGCACAAAGAAATATTATTAATAGAAGAAAGCATAGAACAAATAGAAAACTACATACTGCATAATGATTACATCCGAGAGAAAGGAGATGAATCCGGCATCCCCATTAAATGTATTGACCTTCTGGTTTGCCCAAAATGCAAAGGAAGCCTTTCGTTCTTAAATACGGAAATTTTCAAGAATCAGATACTAGCCGGACAAATCAGATGTGAGTGCGGGTACGAAGCACGTATTAATAACGGAATTCTGGTGGGAACTCAAAACTCCAAATTAAACATGGAGTGGTGTTACTTGGAGAACTTAATTTCCGAACATTCGCTTGATTATATCAAACTGGAGACAAAGGCATACTATAAAGTTAAGGAAATGTTTAAGGGAATTCTCAAACAAACGGATCTGGTTATCATCTCGTCCGGTGGCTATGCAGGAGGGTTTATCTGCACTTATTCCGATCTGTTCTCGGAAGATACCACTTTTATTATTGTTGATCAATATCTTGATACCCTTGCTCATATAAAAGAACAACTGGGAGTTCTCAATACTAAATTCAATATCTTGTACTTGTGCGACGAAAATTTTAACTTTCCATTGAGGGATAATTCCATTGACATTTTCTTAGATGATTTTTCATCTAGCGAGTATATTTTTTATAACTCCTCGTATCCGGCAGACAAAATCTCTTCCCTTTTGAACGATAAACATTATGTTGGAGGAGCCTTCAGCTATTATCAAAAGAATGCTAAGACACTGAAACAAATAACTGCCGAATATCCAAACGCAGACGAAAATCTCTTTACTTTAAGCGCATTTAAGAGTCACCTAAATAGAAAGGGTATCAAAATCATGAAGGATGGGGTCATTGGGAGCGTACAAAACCCAGGTATCGGCCACTCTTTTCCATATCATAATCCAATGGATAAACTGGGTATTTATACTTATCTCGGGGTTAAAAACAGTACCCTCTCCGAATAGTTGGTTTGGTATACGGAACATATTTTCTTCAACCAAAGAAATATACGCGCAGGCGCATTAAAAAAACAGCCACGGGGATTCCGTGGCTGTTTGCTAGTTGTGCTAGTGCTTTTGGGTGTAGTCGGCGAAGGCCGCTGCGGACTGAGCCTGCTTTTCCTTGATGGCCGCTGCCAGCATCATATCCTTCACCTTCATGAGTCGGGTCTGGTTGCCCCTCTCATTTTCATCCAGCTTCATTTTGATGTATTTGATGGTCTCCTTTAAATTGGGGATCATGACATACTCCAGGGCATTTACCCGGCGGCGGGTCTTCTCGATCTCCTCAGACAGCAGGCTGGCTTCTTTCTCCATTGCCGCCAGTTCAAGCAGGACCGGAAACACCTCTGCCAGTCTTGAGATGGCTTTGTCCAGCTCGCCGGAAGTGGTGGCAAAGCCGTAAGGATATATGTCCGTGGCATCGGCGGTAGTGGTAGTAAACCCGAATACCGGCACATCCACGCTCATAACATTCTTTTTGCCAAGCTCGATGGAAACACCCTGTTTCGGGTACATCAAAGCCTCCTCCATCATTTCGGAGGACATGACCGCGTTGGCTATGGCAAAGTTTCGGTAAACCTCTGCCAGCTGTCGCTCCACTTCTTCCCGCAGGACCTTATTGCGGCGGGCAAGCTCCAGGAACTGCTTCATCAGCTCATCCCGCTTGTCCTTCATGAGCTTGTGGCCCCGGGTGGCTACGGCCAGCTTCTTCTTCAGAGAGGTCAGTACCATTCTGGTAGGATTCACGTTGAGTCGTGCCATACCAAATCACCTCCCTCTAATCTTTTTTATTGACTGCACAGGCGCAGGGCAGATACTTATCCAGATACTCGTCGCGGATACGCTTGAGTTCGCCTCTGGGCATCATATCCAGCAGGTTCCAGCCGATTTCCAGAGTGTCCTCTATGGCACGGTTGGTCTCGTAACCCTGGGATACATACTTGTTTTCGAACGCGTCGGCAAATTTCGCGTAAAGCTTGTCGACATCGGTCAAGGCTGCCTCTCCCAGGATAGCCATGAGCTCCTTAGCCTGCTTTCCGCGGGAATAGACCGCGAAGAGCTGGTTCATGGTGTCGGCGTGGTCTTCTCTGGTCTTGCCCTTTCCGATTCCTTTATCCTTGAGACGGGACAGGGAGGGCAGTACGTCGATGGGCGGCACAATGCCTTTTCTGTGAAGTTCACGGGAGAGGATAATTTGCCCCTCTGTAATGTAACCGGTCAGGTCGGGGGTGGGTCTTATCGTCCTCCGGCATGGTGAGAATGGGAATCAGGGTAATGGAGCCCCGATAGCCTTTCTTTCTGCCGGCTCTCTCGTACAAGGTAGCCAGGTCCGTGTAAAGGTAGCCGGGATAACCTCTTCTTCCGGGTACTTCCTTACGGGCTGCGGACACTTCACGAAGAGCCTCTGCGTAGTTGGTGATATCCGTCAGAATGACGAGCACCTGCATGTCTTTTTCAAAGGCCAGGTATTCCGCCGCTGTCAATGCGATACGGGGTGTGGAGATACGCTCGATGGCCGGGTCATTTGCCAGGTTTGTGAAAAGAACGGTCCGGTCGATGGCCCCTGTTCTCTTGAAGTCGGATATGAAGAATTCCGCTTCTTCGTAAGTGATGCCGATGGCGGCAAATACTACGGCGAAGTTTTCGCCTCCGCCCAAGACCTTGGCCTGCCGTGCGATCTGAGCCGCCAGCTCGGCATGGGGAAGGCCGGAGCCGGAGAAGATGGGCAGCTTTTGCCCTCTTACCAGGGTATTCAGGCCGTCAATAGCGGAAACGCCGGTCTGAATAAATTCTGCCGGGTAGTCACGGGCCGCCGGGTTCATGGGTAGGCCGTTTACATCCATCCGCGCCTCGGCAATGATTTCCGCACCGCCGTCTATGGGTCTGCCAAGGCCGTCAAATACGCGGCCCAACATGTCTTCGGATACGGCCAGCTCGATGCCACGGCCCAGGAACCGGACCTTGCTTTCAGCCAGGTTGATGCCTGCAGCGCTCTCAAAGAGCTGCACCAGAGCGTTGCTGCCGTTGATCTCCAAAACTTTGCACTGGCGCGTCTCTCCGTTTTGCAGTTCGATTTCGCCCAGCTCGTCATAGGTAACGTTTTCTACATCCCGAACCAGCATCAGCGGGCCGGCGACTTCGGAAATGGTTCTGTATTCTTTAATCATCCTGCTCACCTCCCTTGCTGATCAGCTGCTGGATGCCCTTCGTCAGCTCCTCCATCAGCCCTTCGTAATGCTTATCTACCTCAGCCTCTTCGATATACTTGAACCGGCCGATGGTCTCGCGGATGGGCATGGAGACCAGATCGCCGAAATCGGCTCCCTTTTCGATGGCCTCACTGCCCTTTTTATAATACTCGGTGATAAGCTTCAAGAGCTTATACTGCTTATTCATGGAAGCGTAGGTATCCACATCGTGGAAGGCGTTCTGGTGGAGATAGTCCTCTCGGATGGATTTGCAGGCTTCCAGCTTGAACTGATCCTGGAAGGACAGAGCATCCACACCTACCAGCTGAACGATTTCCTGCAGCTCGGCTTCTTCCTGAAGCAGCTTCATGGTATCGCTGCGGAGTCCGGGGAATTCCTTGTTTACGTTGTCGCCAAACCATTTGGACAGCCGGTCCACATACAGGGAGTAGCTGGACAGCCAGTTGATGGCGGGGAAATGTCTCGCATAAGCCAAAGACGCATCCAAGCTCCAGAATACTTTCACGATACGGAGAGTCGCCTGGGAAACGGGCTCGGAAATGTCTCCGCCGGGAGGGGATACAGCGCCGATGGCGGATAGAGCACCTTCCCGGCCGTCGGATCCCAGGGAGATGACCCTGCCGGCTCTCTCGTAGAACTGGGCCAGTCGGGATGCCAGATATGCGGGATATCCTTCCTCGCCGGGCATTTCTTCAAGCCGTCCGGACATCTCTCTTAAGGCTTCCGCCCAACGGGAGGTAGAGTCGGCCATGAGGGCTACGGAATAGCCCATGTCTCTGTAGTATTCCGCAATGGTGATTCCCGTATAGATGGACGCCTCCCGAGCAGCTACCGGCATGTCGGAGGTGTTGGCGATGAGCACCGTCCGCTTCATGAGAGCCTCCCCGGATTTGGGGTCCTTCAGTTCGGGGAATTCCATCAGCACGTCGGTCATTTCGTTGCCACGCTCACCGCAGCCGATGTAAACCACGATGTCCGCATCGGCCCACTTGGCCAGCTGATGCTGAACTACGGTCTTGCCGCTTCCGAAAGGCCCTGGGACAGCTGCCACACCGCCTTTTGCGATGGGAAACAGGGTGTCGATAACCCGCTGTCCTGTGAGAAGAGGCATTTCGGGAACCAGTTTTTCCTTGTAAGGTCTGCCCCGGCGCACCGGCCACTTCTGCATCATGGTAATGTCAGCCAGAGTGCCGTCTTCTTTTTCTACCACACAGACAATGTCTTCAACGGTAAAGTCGCCGCCTTTGATATCTTTGATCACGCCCTTGATGCCGTGGGGGATCATGATTTTAAGCTGAACGATTACCGTCTCCTGAACTGTCCCGATGATGTCACCGGGCTCTACCTTCTGCCCCGGTTCCATAACGGGGACAAAAGTCCACTTTTTATCTCTGGAGAGAGGTTTCACGTCAATCCCTCTCTTGATGTTGGATCCTGAAATCTCAAGAATTTCCGTCAGAGGCCTCTGGATTCCGTCATAAATGTTCTCGATCATGCCGGGCCCAAGCTCTACCGACAGGGGAACCCCTGTGCTGACGACTTTCGTTCCCGGTCCCAGGCCTGCGGTCTCTTCATATACCTGTATGGAGGCGGCGTCGCCTCTCATCTCTATGATTTCACCGATAAGCCCCTGGTCACCTACCCGCACAACGTCGAACATATCGGCGTCTTGCATGCCTTCGGCTACAACCAAAGGTCCGGATACTTTCACGATTCTCCCATGGTTCACTTTTCAGTCACCTGCCTTTACTTTTATAAGCGTCCTCTCTTTTGTCGACGCTGTGTCGTTAATCATTGCTGAACAGAATATCTGCGCCAACGGCACGCTCTACGGCCTTTTTCAGGTTGGCCATGCCGATGCCGTGGCTTCCGTCCATACCCGGTATGGGAATAATGGCCGGAACTCGCATATCCTTGTATTTCTCTATTTCATCGACCATATCTTTGCATAGCTTTTCCGTAACGTAGATGATAGCGTAGTCTTCCTTTGCAATGCGATGAAGTACGGCTTTGGCCTCCTCCGCGCTTTCTGAGGGGTAAACGTCAAGACCCACTGCTTTGAAGCCCAATACGCTGCCACGGTCGCCGATAACTCCGATCTTATACATATGTCTCCCTCACTCTCTCTACCATTGCTTCTTTTGAGAGTCCTTGCAGCAAGCCGGTCATGATGATGCGAACGGTGCGGATCTCTGCTTCTTTTGCAATCAGATAGGCAGCCAAGGGTTCTATGCCGAAGGATATATGCTTTGCGGCTTTGGCAAATTCCACCAAGCGGTTGTCGCAAAGCCTTTCCAACGCGGTGAAGCGGCCGGTCTCTCTCAGCATGGTGCCGCCCTCAGACATGGGAAGGGAGAGCCCATAGGGAATCAGCTTTTCCGCAAATTGTTCATATGGCTCATCGTAGCTTCCGATGAAGAGTTTATCCTGAATCCTTCCCCCCTCGATGAATACCTGAGTGAAGAAATCCCAGGCTTTTCCCATCTGCCGAATCCTTACGAAGGATTTCAGATTGATGATGTCAATCTGAAGCCGGACATAATCCACGATGAAGGAATTGCCTCCTGCAACTGCCGCATCCAACATTTCTCCGAAGCAGGCCTTGTCGAAGATGAAGTCGATGGCCTGGGGATCCTTGGTTCTGGCGAATAAATCAATGACCGCCAAAAGGGCATTGTGCATCCTGTCCGTAAGTCCGACAAAGTTGCGGTCTCTTACCAGGGTCGCCATCCGAGCTGCCGGGATGGTCCCCACATCCATAAGAAAGGGCTGGGGATCCGTATCCAGAAACTCCGCTTTCATCAAGACCTTCAAATTGTGATAATCGTAAGGATACAGGAAGGGGAACAAATCCGCCTGGTCCGGAGCAATGCCTCGGATAAAGGAATAGACCTTTTTCGTCTCCTCTGCAAGGAGCCTTTCAAATTGCACCGCAGGGAGGGTCTCGGTTCCGTCACCATACCCTAAGTCATACAGTATCTTCAAAGCGTCTTCCGGCGTTTTGCTGTCGATCATAGCCTCCGCTTTATCCCGGGAAAGCAGGTATTTTTCCACGCTGCGTACCCGCGAGGAAGCGAACACATAGTCTTTTTTTCCTTGGTCTATGGCCAAAGTCCTTCCTCCTCTCAAATCGACTGATCAGCCGAACAGCGCTTTCACTACATCGGGAGTGGCAGATTCACGAATACCGCTGACCATGGTTTCCAGAGTGGAATTGATCTCCATAGAGCCTTTGCGAAGGACAAATCCGCCCTTTGCATCGATGGTATCCTCCGCCAAAGTAAGTTCTCCCGCTTTACCGGTGCTGTTTACCTTCTTCACCAGCTTTTCGCCCAGAGCTTTCCGATCCTTGGCGTTGAGGAGGAGCTCGCCCCCGCTGACGCCGGTGACCAGAACAGCCGATGTCAGAAATTCCAGATAGTCCCCTTCGTCCATGGCGACCAATTTATCCAAGGCCGCGTCAAAGCAACGGGCTATGAGTTCCTGCTTGGCTCCCAGCCTCATTTTACGGACTTCCAGCTCTGCCACGGAGATTCTTCTGCTCTTTAAGAGCCGGGCTTCGTTTTTCGCCTGCTCTTCTGCATCCGCCAGGAGTATCTGTGCCTCCGACTGGGCCTTTTCCACTATCGTGCGGCTATTATATCCCGCCTCCTCCAGAACCAACGTGCTCTGGTCCCGGGCTTCGGCCAGGATCTTGCCTGTTATGTTTTCAATGCTCATTGTTTTTCCATCCTTATCGCTGAACTAGCCGACTCATACCTGAACGCCGTTGAGCATCAGGAAGGAAATCAGCAGCGCCAATACCGCATAGGTCTCTACCATAGCCGGGTATACCATGCCTTTTGCCAGCTCTTCAGGCCGCTTGGAGATCAGCATGATACTTGCAGCGGAGGATTTCCCCTGGGCAATTGCCGAGAAAATGCCAACGAGCCCTATTGGTACGGCGGATGCAAAGATATAAGCACCCTGTGCCATGGTAATATCGATGGGGTTACCGCCGAGAAGCTCAATTTTTGTCATGATGAGAAACGCAATCAAGAGTCCATAGATGCCCTGCGTGCCGGGAAGAGCCTGCAGGACAAGTGTCTGTCCAAACTTTTTCGGATCCTCCGAGATAACACCTGCCGCTGCCTGGCCGGCAATACCGATGCCGATGGCACTCCCGATTCCTGCAAGGGCTGCCATTGCGGCTCCTGCCATTGCCAGAAACACTCCGTTAAATAATAGGTTTTCGAATACAACGTTCATTTAGTTTTCCTCCCTTAGTATGTTTACATATTTTGTATTTTCACCAAATGGTTGAAATGCCTCTCCGCCGCTCTCATAAAACTTTCCAAAAAACTCCACATATTCCAGTCTGCAGGAGTGAACAAAAGAGCCCAGACCGTTGATTGCAAAATTGTAGGTATGTCCCACAACGAAAGCAAAGGTCATCACCAGGACTCCTTTAATACCGCCTCCGCCAAAGGATCCCATGGTATTCACCACGGACGCGATGACACCGGAAGCCAGTCCCAGGGCTAGAAGTCTGGAATAGGACAGCACATCCGAAAGATACCCGGTGATGCCGTAAAGACTTCCCAGACCGCCAATGATCTTTCCGATGCCTTTTTTGTGGCGGCCTGCTGTAAAGAGGATTCCTACAGCACCGATGATCGCCATCCATTTTGCAAGTCCGGGAACAACACCAACCAGTAACAAGGTGGCGCCGATGAGGAGCAAGTACCAAAGGCCCACATCAAAGAGGGCGTCCAGAGGTCTCCCGTCTTTGATGGAAATCAATGCGTTAAGCCCCATGCCGATGAAAATATGAATCCCTCCAAGGAGGAAGCAGAAGAGCAACAGCTTCATGGGTTCCTCCAGGGGATTGAACCAGATGGGAGGTATGGATACCTCCGCATTGAAGAAGGTCTTGGCCACAGTGGTTACAAGGTCGCCGAACCAGCTTCCGAACATAGCGCCCCAAAAGATGGTAGAAAGTCCGCAATAGAAGAACAGCTTAATCATCTGGTGCTTCATGCCTTCTAATTTATATTTCTTCAGAATCCATCCCGTTATGACCGCCATAATGATACCGTACGCCGCATCTCCCAACATCATGCCGAAAAATATGGCATAGGACAAGGCGAAGAAGGGTGTGGCATCGAGAGCCCTGGAGTCAGGAAGAGCATAGAGCTTTGTGATGGCTTCAAAGGGCGCGGAGAGACTGCTATTTAACAGCAGGACCGGTGTTTCTTCCCCTTTGGCCGGATCTTCCATCTCAAAATAACAGCCCATCTCTGTCAGGAGGCTGCGGACTTTGTCCTCTGCCCGGGCCGGAAGCCAGCCATCCAGATAAAAGGATCGCCGGGTCACCAGCAAATTCTGTCGGACAGCGGCACGGTCTCTTTGAATGACCAGTTTATCGTAATAGAGCTCAAGCTCAGGCTTGTGAGGCTCATATGCACGAATAGAATCTTCGGTCTTTTTCTTTTCCAGGAGCAGTTCTTTGGCTTTCTCCTCCAGAGTTTCTATGTTAGCTTTGGCTGTCCCCGCAAGACCGCTGAAACGAACCTTTGAAAACCCATAATCCCGGAAGACCAGGTCAGCTACATCCGTCTCTGTGTTAAGGCACAGGACCCAAAGATAGTGCTGTTCCGCGTCGCTTTTCACAAGCTCGGCAACGACGGAAGGTATTTTTTCTGCCAATGCCCCCTTAAACCCGATCACATCCACATCTGCAGGAATTACACCCATGAAAAGCCGGGTGCATCTGGTTTCCGACTCTTCCAAAGGGATGTCATATTCCGCCCACGGCTCCAGGGAAAGCTTCAGGGACTCTGTCTTGTTGATTGCGCCGGAAAGCTCCCCAAGGCGTGAATAAAGGGAATTGACCTGGGCAGCTTTCTCCCGAATCGTGCTTTCGTTCTCCATGGTTTTTTGGAAATCACCCAAAGCTATGACTCTTTTTGTACGGAGCAAGGGTTTTTTGTCCGTGCAGTGTTTTTCAATCACATCCAAAGCCTGGCTGACCTTGGCAATCTGTGACTCATATGCGGATACTGTCTTTTCATCCGCATCCCGGGAGACCATCTCCTGCCATTGGCTGTCGCTCAGCTTTCCTTCCTGGCTTTTGATTTCCACTACGCCCAGGGACATGAGCTTTTCCATCAGGGCTTCCCGATCGGATACAAGGCCAATGACAGACAGTTTTTTCATTCTGGCAATAGACACTTACTTCACGACCTTTCCGACAATGATGGAGACAGCGCTGTCAAAATTCTTTTCTGCCGCAGCCGTTACATGGACGCTCTCCTGCTTGGCTTTCCCGATGATGTCGTCATAAGCAGTCCGGGCTTCCGCCTGGGCTTCCTGGAGGATCTGCTTGTATTTCTCCTCACCCTGACGCCGAGCCTGCTCCAGCAGCTGGGCAGCCTTCTGCTCCGCATCCACGATCATCTGTTTTGCTTCGGTGCTACTCCTTTTGCGGATCTGCTCTGCCTCTTCTTCGGCATCTCTGATTTGTCTGATCTGCTCGATTGCCACTATTTCGCCTCCCATTCTATGAATATTTGTTTTCTCCCAAGGGGAGTTTTCTTAAAAGGGTAAAGCTACCGCCCGGACCTTTCACAAAGAAAATCCATTCTGTGTAGTTTTGGCCCTCTATGGCGATTAGACTACAAATCCACTGGAAATTGTTGAAGGTTATCTCGGGCTTTTTTTATTTGTCGAACTATTCGTGAAATAATAAACTTGCCTAATTATAAGCCTTTTTTCCTTAATAGTAAAGGTTTTGAGGGAATTTGTTCACAATTTTTCATGGC
>CAYOYO010000043.1:0-14509 GCA_964408195.1 uncultured Oscillospiraceae bacterium
GTCATAACACACCATAATTCCGATTCTCCCAAAATCAGTATCATAGGCAAAAACATGATCGCCGGGTTCGATCAGATCCGATTCCCTGTTTCCTTTGGCCGCATTCAAAGCGTCAAAAAGATGCATTTTATCGTAAGAACCCACCACCTGCCCCTGCCGGTCAAAAAGCAGTGAAGTGTTGTATATTTTCCCGTCTCGTCTGTTGGCAATGGTGCCTGCAGCGATATAGGTATTGTAGGTCTTAGCGTAAGTGGAAAAGGTGCGAAGAAACAATTCGGGAATCTCTTGAATTTTGTCCCCTTCCGAATTGTCGGGCACAAACAGAAAATGCTCGGGAAAGACCACCATATCCACATACTTGTACAGGGTCAAAGCCTCGTGCATCAACCGGACTGCCTGCCTGTAATTATACTGTGAATCTTGTGTGGATGCGATCTGGATTGCAAGGACGCTTATTTTCTTCCTCATGGTTCCTCCTTCTGCCTCCCTCCGGGAAAATTACCATGTGAATATTTTATCATAAATACAAGCGGTTGTTCCGCCTTCCCTCACATCGTGCAATAAATAGATCCGGGCAATGCCGATAGGCTACGCTTTATAAGTATTTATATTATACCATAAATGCGTAAGCATTTTGATATAATCAGCCATCCGCGTTTTCGGCTTGTTGTCGGCCGGAATGTTCGCGGGGCACTCAATGTATAATATCTACGTCATTGAAATTGTAGATAGTATACCATAAGTTTATAAATTTATGGCATAATCAGCCATCTGCGTTTTCGGCTCTTGTTCTGGACCGCGTTTCGGTCAAGACCAGACAAGGGGTCTGTCCCCCTGGCTGTCTCCTCCTCCAGCCGTAAAGAGTAAAAATTCTTCGAGATAATGATTTCCAATTATGTAATAAAATGATATAATAGTAATAGACAAACCTACTAATATCAACAGTCTTGGAGGTCATGATGATAAAAAACACAAGAAAAATGAAAAGGGAAAAAGAAAGGACAATAAATTTTTTCGGAGAGTTCATAAAAATCAAAGATCACTTCTTTCGTGGTATCCTAAAAAAACTGAAGTCAGTTAAAGATCCAAGGCACCAAAGTTATATAAAATATGAAACAGATCTTATTCTGTTTACAATGATCATGAAAAACGCCTGTGGTATTACCAGCATGGGTAGAATGTCAGAGGAGTTCAATAAAGAAGAGTGCATCGGAAATATGGCACTGGCGCTGGGGTACGATACCTTAGAGGAATTGCCGCATTATGACACAATCAATGATTTTCTGTGCAGACTCCAACCAATGGAACTTGAGAGAATAAGAGAATTCATGATCAAGGAATTATTGAAAAAAAGGAGTATAGAAGGTTACCGTCTTCTTGATCGGTATTGGTGCATTGCCGTGGATGCAACAAGGCTATATAGTTTTTCAGAAAGGCATTGTAAACACTGCCTTAAGGCGGAGTATAGGAACGAAGAAACCGGAGAAATTGAAAGAACCAGCTATTATCATAATGTGCTGGAGGCGAAATTAATAGCCGGAGATATGGTCTTCAGTATCGCAACAGAGTTTATTGAAAATGAAAATGAAAACGTATCAAAACAGGATTGTGAGATCAACGCTTTCAAAAGACTAGCACCAAATCTGAAACACAAATACCCGCGACTACCCATATGTCTGCTTGCAGATAGCCTATATGCCTGTGAACCGGTATTCGAAATATGCAGGAACAATAAATGGAGGTTCCTATTCCGATTCAAGCAAGGCAGTATAAAGAGTATCGCAAGCGAATTCAGGATTGCAACGGCACTACAAGGAAGGGAAAGCGCAAACTGCACCTGGGTAAATGACATTGATTACAATCAAAAGCCGGTTAATCTGATTGAGGCAGAAGCGGAGACCGGCGATAAGGAAAAGAAGCATTTTGTTTTCATCACAGATATACAAATTACAAAAAGCAACGCAGCTAAAATTATATGCGCAGGAAGAAGCCGATGGAAGATTGAAAATCAAGGCTTCAACAACCAGAAGACAAAATTATACTACATAGAGCATGCGAATAGTCGGAATTACAATGCTATGCAAAATCATTACCTGATCACACAAATTACCGACATCATGAGACAACTATACGAGAAGGGTGCGGATAAGATAAAGGATTTAACCAAAGGGATAAAAGAAATATCCTCATGTTTGTTAGAATCGTTTCGCACACGCATCTTAACAGCAGAGGATATCACGCATATAGGGAAAACCATACAGGTACGGTTCACCTAATGAGAAAATTATAGCAAGGATGTGATAAGAATGAAAGCGAAAACTGAAAATGGTTTACTGAAGATTTGTGGCTTAGCGCCTTTTGCAAAAAAGACAGAATAGACATTTGGGATATTATTGAATAAATTACACATATTTATTTGGTGCGGGTGAGTTCGATTTTAATTCACTCGCCAGAGCTGCTCCTCCTCTGCGGTTCTTGACAAAAACCATGTTTTTTAGTATCCTACCTAAGGATAAGAGCTTTCACTGAATCGATCAGGAAAAGCCGGGAAAAGAGACAACGAGGTGATTAGAATGAAGCATATTAAAACCATCGCAAAACCAACTTTGAAAACTACAGCCAACAAGGGATGCGGCGAGTGTCAGACATCCTGCCAGTCCGCCTGCAAGACCTCCTGCACAGTAGCCAACCAACAGTGCGACAACACCAAGCGCCGGTAACTGCATCTGCATCGACCGGTTTGGAATCTTCCGGTCATAAATCAATGAACGAGACCGCCTGCTTCCGGCAGGTACAATATTTCTTGCTATGAGAAAAACAGCGTGGTGCTGTTTTTTTCGTGGTGCTGTTTTTTGTAACAAATGAAACCGGCAGCGAAAGCTCCCGTGTGAAAGGATAGGATGACCTGCAATGATTCACAAATTTCGATTCCATGATTTAAACCTGGTGATGGATGTCAACAGCGGCGCCATCCATATCGTCAGCGATCTGGTGAGCCATATCCTGGACCTTTATCCTGCTCAGTCAAGAGAATCCGTTATTTCACAACTTGCCGACAGGTACAACCCGGAAGATTTAGCAGAAGCTTTCGGCGAAATCGAGGCCCTCAGGGAGAGCGGAACTCTGTTTTCCCATGATGAGCAGATAACGACTGAAATGCTGGAAGGCAGGGGGCAGGTGATCAAAGCCATGTGCCTCCATGTGGCCCACGACTGCAATATGCGCTGCAAATACTGCTTTGGCGACACCGGAGCCTTTGAAGGCCAGCGGTCCCTCCTTTCCTTTGAGACGGGCAGGAAGGCCATCGATTTCCTGCTGACCCATTCCGGCACCCGGCGCAACTTAGAAATCGACTTCTTTGGCGGAGAGCCCCTGATGAATTTCCAAGTTGTGAAACAGCTGGTTGCCTATGGCAGAGAGGCTGAAAAAGCCTTTGGCAAGAACATTCGCTTCACCATCACCACCAACGGCTTGCTCCTGGATAAAGAAAAGGGCAGCTTCATCAACGAAAATATGGAAAATGTAATCCTCAGCATCGACGGGCGGCCTGAAATCAACGACAAAATGCGAAGAACGCTCAACAACAAAGGAACCTATGAGGCCATCGTCAGGAACTATCTGGATTTTACAAAGACCCGTAAAGGCACCTATTATGTAAGGGGGACTTTCACAAGGGAAAACCTGGATTTTGCCGAAGATGTGAAGCATCTGGCAGAGCTGGGATTCCGCAACATTTCCATGGAGCCGGTTGTGACGGACCCTTGCTTCAGCTATGCACTGCAAGAGGAGGACTTAGAAGGGATTTATACCGAATACGACAAGCTGGCGAATCTCTATCTGGAGCAGGCCCGGGCGGGAAAGCCATTTGAATTTTTCCATTTTAATGTGGACCTTGGGCAGGGTCCCTGCGTGTACAAGCGTGTAGCCGGCTGCGGCGCGGGGACCGAGTATGTAGCCGTTACTCCGGAAGGAGATCTTTACCCTTGCCATCAGTTTGTAGGGAATCCGGATTTCAGACTGGGAAATGTGGGAGAAACTGCATTTGAAAACCGACTCTACGACGAATTTAACAAAGCCCATATCTACAACAAAGAGAAGTGCCGGACATGCTGGGCGAAGTTCTACTGCAGCGGCGGCTGTCATGCAAATGCTTATCATATGAACGGGACTCTGTCGAAGCCCTATGAAATGGGCTGTGAAATGGAGAAGAAGCGGCTGGAGTGCGCCATCGGAATCCGGGCAGCCCTTGCCTAAAATCCAGCCAGGGGGACAGACCCCTTGTCAGCTTTTCCGGCCAGGGGGACAGACCCCTTGTCAGGAAAAGCTGACAAGGGGTCTGTCCCCCTGGCCGGGTTGTCCCCCTGGCTGGTTAGGATTGAAGTTTGGCTCTGGCCGCCAGCTCCTTCTCCATGTATTTGTATCCCTTGTCGAAAGCCTCCATGTTGCTTACCGCTAGAGATGCGGGAAAGTCCTCTTCTATGGCGTCCATGACTTTATCGTAATGGAGCTTTGGCAACAGCTTTGTGATGGCCCCCAGCATGACCATGTTCACCACCTGAGGTTTCCCCATCTCCTCTGCAATGGCCGTGCCCGGCACCTCATAGTGGTTGGGATTTAACGTCTCAACAAGCGTGCTGTTAATCAGCACCATATCCTTGTCATCCAGGTCTGTGCAATATTTCTCATAGCCCTTCTGATTGTAGGCAATGAATACATCCACGTCGTCCACTTTCATGTAGTCGATGTCCTCGTCGGAAATAACCACTTCGGCTTTGCAGGCACCGCCTCTGGCTTCGGGGCCGTAGCTCTGGGTCTGAGTAACATAAAAGTCCTCTCCCAATCCGTAAGCCTTTGCCAGCAAGACCGACGACAGGATAACCCCCTGCCCTCCGGCTCCTGCAAACCGCACATTCAGTCTCATTTTAATTCCTCCTCAATTTGGATGGCCGCGTCAGGACATAGCCTTTCGCAAAGCTTGCATCCAATGCACTCTCTTTCTGCCAGGGCCTCCGGCATGGGGCTGCCGTAACTGTTCCTTTTTTTGGAGGTCCCATAGACCTTTTTGGGGCATATGACCAAGCAGACGCCGCAACCTTTGCAAAGGTCCTTGTCAACGCTGATTTTCATTGTTCCACGCTCCGTGTATTGTCGGTTTCCTTACCGCCCTTCCCCTTTGGGGGCTTGGTATTTCTGAACTGCTCCATAACGTTTTCCATCTCTTCGATGTATTCCGGCTTATCGTTATCATGGATCAAAATGCCGCATTTTATTTTACCCGCCGGTTCCTCCATACCCTCTTTATAAATAAAGCTGTTTTCCTTCAGATAGTTCATAATCACTGCCGGGTCTTTGGTTCCGTAGACGCTTTTGCCGCTCTGGGTGGGGCATTGGGAAATCACTTCAACGAGGGAAAACCCCTTATGCTTGATACCAGCCTCTATACTCTTCTGCAGTTGCACCGGGTGGGCAGTGGTCCACCTGGCAACATAGGTAGCTCCCAGGCTAATCGCAATCTCCGCTCCCTGCATGGGCTCGTCATAGGCTCCCCAGGGGGATGTCTTGGTCACGGCGTTTCTGGGTGTGGCCGGGGACTTTTGTCCCCCTGTCATGCCGTAGATGTGGTTGTTCACCAGAATCACGGTGAGATCCATGTTGCGCCTGCAGGCATGGAGCAGATGGTTGCCCCCGATGGCCAGGCAGTCGCCGTCACCGGTAAATACGATGACTTTCTTGTCCGGCTGAGCCAGCTTCAACCCTTGAGCAAACGCCAGGGCTCTTCCGTGGGTTGTGTGGAGCACATCCATATCAAAATAACAGGGGATCCAGGAGGAACAGCCGATGCCGCTGACGCAGGCCGTATCCTTTCGGATGCCCAGATTCTCAATGGCAGAGATGGCCGCATATTGCACCATGCCATTGCCGCATCCCGGGCAAAACAGAGTTGGCAGCGCATCCAGTCTGAGGTAACGTTCCATGAGCCTATTCATTTTCCTTCACCTCCTCTGCAATGGCGGAAAGCAGCTCCCCGGGGCTGTGGATCTCCCCTCCTATTTTGGGGAGGGAAACCACCTTGGTGTTCTTCAGACATCTTTCAATCTCTCTGTAGTATTTTCCTGCGTTCATTTCCGGTACGAAGACATAGCGGCATCCTGCCGCCAGCCTCTTTATCTCCTTTTCCGGGAAGGGCCATACAGTATTGACCTTAATGAGACCCATATTCAAATGGCTGTAGGGGTTTTCCCCCACATCTTTTTTCTTTAGGAACTTTTTCAAAAACCGCAGCTTTCCCTCTTTTTCATCTGCGGAAAGTTTGATGCCTTTTGCGGACTTTACCGCATTCAAGGCAGGCCTGCTCACAGAGCCGTAGGCAAGTATGGCCATGTCTGCATCCTCCATAAAAAAGGCCTCTACATCCTGTATTTCGTCAATATGATTCAGGATCTTGCCGCTGATGCTCCGGATAAATTCACCGCTTTTCGGGGCCAGATGTCCAATCCGCATGCCCTCCTGATCATGAAGCTGGCCTTCTACAAGGCAATTGCCTCCGGTGTAAAAATCCTCCTGAGGAGATACCACATAATTGCGGTGGCCGCCGCGGATTTTTCTTTCCCCGTCATAGACCGTAACCTTTTCTCTCATGTGGCCAACCACCTCATCTGCCAGGAGAACCACAGGGGTCCGAAACTTTTCAGACAGTTCAAAGGCCCGAATGGTGAAGTCATACATCTCCTGCACCGAAGAGGGGGTCAGGGCAATGATTTCATAATCTCCGTGGCTTCCGTATTTCACCTGATAGATGTCCTGCTGGGAAGACATGGTGGGCTGCCCGGTGGAGGGGCCACCTCTCTGGACATTAACGATCACCACCGGCGTCTCCGTTACTGCGGCGTAGCCAATGGTCTCCTGCATGAGGGTAAAGCCGGGGCCCGAAGTGGCTGTCATGGCTTTTTTGCCGGCCCATCTGGCGCCGACGATGGCGCAGGCCGATGCAATCTCATCTTCCATCTGAATAAAAGAACCGCCCACATTGATCATTTCGGCGGAAAGGAATTCTATGATTTCCGTAGAAGGGGTAATGGGATAGCCGGCAAAGAATCGGCATCCGGCGTACACTGCTGCTTTTGCGCAAGCCTCGTTGCCCTGGAGAATCACCTTTCGGCCATTCTTTGGCAGAGGCTCAACGGTATGTGATTCCATAAAAAAGACTACCTCCTGTTACTGTTGCTTCCTTTACCATGCTAGCATTTCGCATTTTGGATGACAACGAATATACAGGGGATAGCCATGTATATATGCTTGTTAATTGTTTATCGTATATTTGTATACAATCTCACATCTCCCGAACATTGCAAGGTTCCGGTCTCCGGTTATCCGGGATGATCTTCGGCTCGGAATCAAAGTTTCAGACTCTGTTCCGCCCTCTCCCTGGAGTTGGCCAGGTGGGTAGAAATCCGATCCACCGCCTGTTTTTTGTCCTTTGCTTTCAGGGCTTCCAGGATCTTCCGATGTTCCTCCAGAATAATCGGCAGGTTGCGACTGCAATATACGGTGGCCTTGCGGGTCTTTTCCACATATTCCTGATAGGATTTCAAAATCTGGGCAAGGAAACGGCTGCCGGAAGCGTTATAAATAATTTCATGGAAAATCTTGTTGAGCTCCAGAACCCTTCTGCTGTCGTTTTTCTTAGTGTAAAACTCCATGCGGTCAAAAGCGTCCTGGAGGCGAAGGAGATCTTCCTCGCCGATGCGGGTGGCTGCCCACTCCACAGCAAGGGCTTCCACTGCCGCACGAACCGCATAGATGTCCTGTATATCACCTTTGGTTAGGCCCAAAGCAAAGGAACCTCTGTTGGGGATGGATTCAATCAACCCTTCCTTCTCCAGCTGTCTGAATGCTTCGCGGATGGGCGTCCTGCTTACTTTCAGCTCTTCTGCGACCTGGTTTTCCTTGATTCTCTCCCCGATGCCGTATTCTCCCTTCAAAATCCTCTCCCGAAGAATGTGTTCGATCTCTTCGGTAAGGGAGACGGCCTGAGGGAATTTCTCACTGCTCATCCTGCTATCCTGTCCGGTTTCTGCTTATTTTTTCTTCCTCTGCTGTTGCTTGCTGCCCTTGCTCCTGCTCTGCTGTTGTTGTCCGCTCTTTTGTGAGGCTTTGGCTTTTCGTTCTTCTCTGGCGATTCTCTCGGCAATAAAGCTACGGGGAGTCTCCATGCCTCTCTCCGAAATGGTCCGTGGCTTTTTCACCCTCTTGACTCCGGGACGGGAGGCCTTTTCCTGGCTTTTCACATGAGCGCTCTGTCCTCTTGCCACCTTGGCTTTGCGCCTTTCGGCCTGGGCCTTTTCCTTTTCGGTGCGGGCCACCACTTCCTCTACGGACTTCCCGGTGCGCTTTGCTTCTTTGTAGGGATTGACTTTCTGGTCCTCTTCCCTCTGGGCACTTTCCTTCTTGACTTTACGCTTTGTGTCAAAGATGGTAAATGCCATCATGCCAATCACCATGATCACCATGAGGATCATGTATCCGTTGTTGTCCGCTTCCGTGTTACGGGTGGAGAAGTTCAGAGTAATGGCTTTGTCCAGGGTGCTTCCGGAGCTGCTCTTCAGCCCTTCCGCAATGGTCACCTTATAGGCGGTGTTTTGGACTAGATTCTCCGTAATCTGCAGCCAGACCTCGTTGGGATATTTGGTTTCGTTATAGAGAGGCTCAAATTCCACCGCCTTCCCTTCCCCGTCATAGACGGCGAAAGCGTTGGCATTAGCCGCTATGGAAGCAGAGTCGCTGATTTTCTCGGAAAAAACCAGTTTCACTGCCACATTCTGGGGCGTCAGCTCGGCGTTGCCTTCTTCGGGGAAGCTGCTGACCAGCGTAAGCCCCGATGCGAAAGCCACTGAAGTGGCCATGAGTGCAATCATTAGGGAAAGGCATAGAATTGTGCCGAATCGTTTCATAGTTTACTGTTCCTCCTGGTCTGTCTTATTGGTTAACTTTTTCTGCCGCAGGCTCCTGAAAAAATCCTTGATGATTTGGCGGCATTCCTGTTCCAGAACGCCGGTCTCTACTTCCGGATTGTGGTTGAGCCTTTCGTCCCGGGGTATGTTCATCAGAGAGCCGCAGGCCCCGGCCTTGGGATCCATGGTTCCGATGTAGATCTTTTCTATCCTTGCAAGGACAATGGCACCGGCGCACATAGCGCAGGGCTCCGTAGTCACATACAGATTCGCTTCCGTCAGACGCCACCCTCCGAGTACCTCCGCAGCCTGCCTAATCGCGAGGATTTCCGCATGAGCCGTGGGATCTTTTCCGGTTTCGGTGCGATTGCGACCTCTGCCGATAATCTCTCCGTGCCGTTCAATGACCGCACCGATAGGCACCTCTCCCGCATCAAAGGCGTTTCTGGCTTCCTTCAAAGCTTCTCTCATGAAAAATTCCGGGGGCATCCTATCACCTGCAGGGCTTTCCGAAGTCTAAAAAACCGAGTTCTTGCTGTTCAATGAATTCTGCATTAGCCCTAACATCCTATCATAGTTTTTGCCGTATTTCAATGTGAATTTCATGGATGGGGAATATGAGCGGGCCAGAGGAAATTGGGAGTAAACTGCCGAAATTGTATGCATAAATGTAGAGTACGGAAAACAGGACATGGTTGATGTAGGGGAACGTAAAAAGCTCCCGGCTCATATTATTGTTAATAAAGAAAACAAGGAGCTTCGGCAATGCCTAACTCTCTTAGATTGGAAACGATACCCAAGAATATGACCTTTGAGCAGATGAATGCCATCATCGCCTTTCGGACCCTGTGGCTTGAATTGACCATGTGGACCAGAGATTTTATCTACAGCGTCATCGATCGGCATCCAAACCAGGCCGCCATCACAAGCCGGCTTTATACCGGTGTTCCTCTGGAATTTTTCAATGCCTTAAGTGTATTTTACGGCCCTCATATTGCCGAGGAGTTTCTGCGACTGCTGTCCAGACATATCCTGCAGATCTGGAGGTTGGTAGATGCCATAAAAAGCAACCGCCAGGACCTGGTAACCGAAATCACCAAGGGCTTGTACCAAGGGGCCGATGAAAGCGCGGCTTTTCTTGCCGGCATCAATCCCAGTTGGGATCAGACCGCCTGGGGGAGTTATTTCATACAGTACATCAGTATGCTGAACGAACTGATTCTCTCTATATTGCAGGGTAGCTATGACAATGAGATCCGGATCTATGACCGGATTCAAAACCTGTCTATCCTCATGGGGATTTATATGGCCAGAGGTATCATCGAAAGCAGCACCGGCCTCCAAAGAAACGGCAGCCAGACAAACCGTCAGGAACAGGAGGCCCCCAATGCCCAATAATCTAATTTTTGCACAGACTCCCGAAAACATTAGCTTTGAGCAGATGAATGCCATCATAACCTTTCGTACCGTCTGGCTGGAAATGGCTACTTGGATGCGCAATTTCGTATACAGTCTAGCTGACGACCACCCAAACCTGCCGGTAGTGACCGACCGGCTCTATAGAGGTGTGCCTCTCCGTTTTTATAACGCTTTTATCGTTTTCTACGGACCTGAAATCGCAGAGGAGTATCTGGAAAGGATTACCCAGGTAATAACGATTTTCTGGAGGCTGGTGGATGCAATGAAAAATAAGAATCAACAGGCAGCAGACCAGGCTGCTGCAGAGCTTTACAGGCAGGGGGAAGAGGGAGCCGCTTTTCTGGCCGGCATCAACGACTATTGGGAAGAGTCCCGTTGGAAAGACCTGTATACACAATTTATTCACATGGGTATTCAGGCGATCATGTCCATCCTGGAAAAAAACTACGAAAATGAGATCCGGATTTTCGACCGGATCAAAAACCTCACTGTTGTCATGGGCAATTATATGGCCAGCGGAATACTTGAAAAGGGACTTAATCAACCGGCATCTATGATGTCGCCGGTAGCGGCATCAACGGCTAAAATCCAGTATCCGTATACGGATTCAGACCGATTTGCCTCCTTTGTGCCGGGCAAGGGAGCACCCACCACGGGCTGCCAGTAAACAAAGCCCGAACGGCCTCCGTCAGGCTGCTCTTCATTGACAAATCTGCCCGGAACGGCGAAGAAGTACCGAGAGGCCACTCCGGCGGCATCCGGCTTCGCCCCGAAAAGAAAGTGCCTGTATTGAGTGGCGAAGAAGTGGGCGCCCGGCGACACCAGGGGCAGGCTGGCCACATTCTGAATCCGCTTCCACCTGGCGCCTGTTCTGTCGTTTTCAAAAGGAAAAACATCTTCGTAATAATTTGCCGCTTTGCAGGTATAGCCGCAAAACTGGAGCAGATATTCGTTATAGTAGGAATTATAGCTTACAGGCCTTTCATCTCTGTCCGGTTTCAGCATCTCAGCCGGTTCTCCCTGTCCGGTAGATTCCTCCTGCGCCTCAGACTCCCGCAGCTCTTCACTTTCATCCCGTTTCATTACAAGCTGCACTCCGGGCCTTTCCTCTTCCGGATCTACCTGATCAAGAGAGGGTTCACTCTTCCTCATCGCGCCCTTCAACACCGGGTGCAAAGGCTCCGTGTCACTATTGCCGGATACTGCGGCAACTACGGCAATGGTAAAATCTCCATAGGTGCTGCCCTTTCCGTCCATATTGAGAGGGTCAAATCGAAAATAGGTCTCACCGTTGCCGGTGCGATTGATGGAGAGGCTCCCTAACACCGTATGAACGGTTCTGTCTCGGTTCCTGCCAAAGAGAATCAATTTATAGATATAATCCCCTCTGCTGTAGTACTTTAAGTTTTGCACTACACAACGAAGGGCCCCTTTATTGTTGCCGGTTTCTACCTTCAGGTATCCTTTCACGGGAGCCTGCCGTGCAGAAAAATCCGTCGTCTGCTCTTCCATCATCACAAAAGTCCTGGTGTATTTCGTGTAGTTCATTCCCCTTGTCCTCCCTTTGGAAATCTGCGGACCATCTTGTGTTCATCCCGATAAATTGGTAGTATAGATATATGCCGGTGCTTGGCCGAATATGACGGGAGGAGGCTGTGGTTATGTGGCTTGACATTGTTATCGGTTTGATTTTCGTGGTCTCGACGGCTGCCGGTTTCCGCCAGGGCTTCGTCCGCACATTCATACATACTGCCGGGTGGATTCTTTCCCTGGTACTGGGGTTTGCCTGGTATTCCCGGGTAGAAGAGTACCTGCGCACGGAGACAAATTTTTACGACAGCATTTACGATAAAATTGCCGATCGGATTGTTGCCGATGGTTCCGCTGCTGTCGGCTCTTTTACCGCAGGGTTGCCTTCCATCTTAAACGAGTTTATCGATTCCTTTAAAAACAATGTGGCAGCCGTTATCGCTTCCGGGGTTGCCGACTTTCTGTTCCGGATTATTTGCTTCCTTTTGGTAGTGATTGGTATAAGATTGGCTTTCCTGTTCCTCTCATCGCTTTTAAGCAAAAAAAATAACGAAGGCCTTCTGGGCTTCGTGGATGGATTTTTCGGCCTTCTTGCCGGTGCTGTTAAGGGGTTATTGTTGATCTTCCTCTTTCTGGCCCTTCTGGTTCCCGTCATAAGCCTTTCCACAGGAGATGGATTGAGTGCGGCGCTGGAATCTTCCCGAATCGCCGGGGTCCTATATGATAATAACTACCTGCTGCTCATGGTGAAGACTGCTTTTTAATGACCGGGGGCCCGGCGTGAAGCCGATCCGTCAATGGGTGTCAAGGAACCCCAGGTAGATCAGGTACACTGCTAACAGTAAAATGACGATACCAAGAAACAGCTTGATGCTTCGCACCAGGATCACATATTTCCTGTCCCGGAGTGTTTTTTCCATAGCGGCTGCCGAGGTACCTGCCAGGACCACAAAAACGCTGTGTCCAATGGCAAATAGCAGCAACAGCAACGCCCCGCGCAGCAGAGTGCTTCCTTCTGCCACCATAGCCAACAGAACCACCAGAACGGGCAGTGCGCAATGGGAAGCAAACAGACCTCCCAGCATGCCGGCGGCGAAAGCTCCAAGATATCCTTTTCTCCTGCTCTTCGGATGGGACAGAGATTCGGGAACGATGTTTATGATTTCAAACATCTGAAGGGCCATGAGAACCATGACGGCTGCCAGCAGGAGATGCCAATAGACTCCCAGATGATGAAGCAGAGTGCCTAGCAGTGACGCAAAGGTGCCCAGAGTGGTGTAGACCACAGCCATACCGAAAGCGAAAACCAAAGAAAGCCTAAGGGCTCTGCCTTTTTCGCAGCTTTTGGTGCCGCTCACATAGCTGATGATCATGGGAATACCGGTGAGGGAGCAAGGGGTCAGTGAGGTTAAGATTCCGGCAAGGAATGCCAGAACCGGTACGAACCACAGGTTGTCCTCGATCATAGACGCGATGGTGCTGACTGTTTCTTCGATCAGATGTTCCAACTCCGCTACCCCTCAGTCGATATAAACAGTTCCCACTGCTGTAATTTGGATGTCTCCGGATAACCGGACCCCGCCAATTCCTCCGGACCAATCCACACTTGCAAAGAGATCCCCGCCGGGCTGACGGATCTGCATGTGACCGATGGAGTTTTTCTGCTTGTCTGCCAAGGCAGAGGCCAGAGCGGCAGTCCCGGAACCGCAGCTGCTTTCCCACACAAGAGAATCTACGGCTTTTACGCAGACCACCGGGGTCATTTCCGAGGTACGACTGTCAAAAAACAGGATGCCGAAACAATCGGTGGCAAGGCCTTCCTTCTCCAGAAAATCTTCAACGATATTTACATAGACCTGGGCAGCCACCTTGCTCCATAGGATTACATGGGTGATCCCTTCGTAAACCACGATGCTGTATTCGCTGAGCTGGTCGTTCCGCCCGTGTCGGATGGCAAGGGGAAGGGGCATGTCGATCTCCGCGTGACAGGTATGGTTGGACCAACGGTTCTGCACTCTGGCTGTCAGCGTGCCGGCCTGACCCGATACCTGGATCCGGATTTCCTTCTCTTCGTCCCGGAAGGGCTCAGGACCGGAGAGGGCCAACCATGCGGCAAATCCCCTGGAAGCGTTCCCGCAGAACTCTCCGCCCATCATATGCAACCTTCCTGCTGCCAGAGGATCGTCGGGCTTCTCCAGAAATCCCACCTGTTCGGCACAAAGATAGGTGTCCGCCATAACCTTGACGGAGACTTCCGGATACTGTTCCCTGGGCAAAGGATCCAAAATGAGCACTGTTGTATTTCCGCTGGGATTGATCTTTGCAAATCGAAGTTCCATAGTCGTAACCTCCAAGCATATAACCTGCCATCTGCGTTTTCGGCTTACTGTCTGCCGGAATTCTCGCAGGGGACTCAATATATAATATCCGCAGACCTTGCTAGCTGCGGATATTATATCATAATTTAAAGAAAAATATGGTATAATCCTAATTATTGATAACCAGCCAGGGGGACAGACCCTTTGTCCGGTTTTAAACTGCGCTGAAACGGGAGTACCCCCTCGGAAACCTACGGCATTTTGATGGGCTTATCAAATCAGCCCATAAAT
>CAYOYO010000044.1:0-13783 GCA_964408195.1 uncultured Oscillospiraceae bacterium
ATATAAAAAAAATCAAGTTTTCAAGTCACAGAAAGTAAAAAGAAGAGCCGGTTGGGCTGTACTCCCGGCCGGCTCTTATAAAAGTGTCTAATTGCAGTGAATGCACATACTAAAGATTTGGAGTCTTATGGTGTACCGGTTTGCACTTTACAAACTTTCCGTCTCCTTTTTTACCGACAAACTCTCCGTCCTTATAAACCAGCCGGCCTCTGCTGTAAGTGGCAACGGGATAACCTTTCAGCTTTGCACCTTCCCAGATGGTATGATCGTAATCGGAATGCATATTGCTCACGCTGACAGTGAATTCTTTCTTCGGATCGTAGAGCACGATGTCCGCATCGCCACCGGGAACCAGCATGCCCTTTTGCGGAGCGCAGCCGAATAGCTTGGCCGGGTTGGTGCAGCAGAGCTCAACAGCCTTGTTAAAGGTAATCCTGCCCTTGTTTGCCTCCGAAAGCATATAGGGATACATGTTTTCAATGCCGGCGCAACCGTTGGGAATCTTGGTGAAGTCATCCTTGCCCCAGTCTTTTTCATAGGATTGGAAGGGGCAGTGGTCAGTGGCAATGGTGGAAATGTCGCCTCTCTTGATGCCTTCCCAGAGAGCATCCTGACTGGCCTTGCCCTTCATGGGGGGAGAGCATACGAAGTTACGACCATCGGGCCTCTTGTATACCTCGTTGGTAAAATACAGGTATTGGGGACATGTTTCCGCAAAGATCGGATAGCCTTCGTCTCTTGCCTTGGTTACTTCCGCCATACCCTGAGCATTGGCAAGATGCACGATATATAAAGGAGCATTGAGGCTCTTTGCCCACTGGATGGCTCTGAAATCAGCCTCACCTTCCACAAACTCCGGTCGGCTGGCATAGTGATACCAGGCGGAGGTCTTTCCTTCGGCTTTAAATTCGGCAATGAGAGTGTCAATAATTTCTTTGTTCTCTGCATGTACGCCGATCAGGGCGCCAACTTCCTTTGCTTTTCGCAGTACCTGATAGAAAAGGCCGTCAGTGACGCCGAAGTCATAGACCATGAAAACTTTGAAACTGGATACACCGAATTTAACCGATTCCTCCATGCTGTTAATCAAATTTCCCGAAAGATCCTTCACGCCGGTATGGAATGCATAGTCTACGCAAGCCTGAGGTGCACAGAGGGCGTCTCTTCTCCTGACTGCGTCCACCAGATTTTCACCGAAATCCTGAAGGACAAAATCAAATACAGTGGTGGTTCCGCCGCAGGCGGCTGCCCTTGTTCCTGCTTCGTAGTTGTCGGCGGAAATGGTTCCGCCGAAAGGCATTTCCAGATGCGTGTGGCCGTCGATGGCTCCGGGAAGGACCAAGAGACCCTTTGCATCTACTACGGTTGCTTCTTTATGACCCTTGGGATCCAGCTTGGCGCCAATGGCTTTGATCTTGCCGTCTTTCACAGCAATATCACCTTTAAAGGTGGCTTCCGCAGTTACGATGGTACCGTTTTTAATGATTAAATCCATCTGTTCGTTCCCTCCTAACATTTTCTCTGTGGGGCAATACATATTGGGTTAACGTCTTGATACAAGTAGAAGCTTTTGGTTGCCAAAAGCTTCTACTTATCAGTGACCAAAATTGATCGATTTTATGAGTTGATGCGAATAAGGCTTACCTTTCCGTCATAGCTTCCTCTTCTTCATCGCTGACAAAGGAAGGAGATGATCCCTTCATAAGGAGCACATAAACGATGAAGCCGATACCAAAGCCGATGAAGTAACCGTTGGCGGATACCCAGGATAAAGCACTTACACCAAGGCTTCCCAGCGTGGGCAGGATAAAGCCGGCAATCCATGCAATAACTGCTTTGATGTTCCAGCCGCCCGAATACCAGTATCTTCCTTCGGAGCCCTGGAAGAGAGCCATAACATCGATGTTTCTCTTCTTGATGATATAGTAATCTGCAATAAAGATAGCCGCCACAGGAGCCAGGATGCCACCGTATGTATTCAGCCAGCCAAAGATGTAGGCACCGGCACCGCCGAAGATCCACCAGGGGCGATACAGGATTGCCAGTAAGCAGGTGATCAATACACCCATTTTATAGGAGATTTTCTTAGGCGATATATTGGAAAAGCCATTTGCAGGTGCAACTACGTTGGCGGCAATGTTGGTGGTCAGGGTAGCCAAAAGAACGAAGACAGCCATAATGAAGGCCAAGGCTTTGCTTTCAAGCAGTGCCAACACGCCGGTGGGATCGAACATGGCCTCACCGAAGACAAGCTTGGTGGACTGAGCAAAATAAGCGCCGATGAAAGCACAGATGGCCATCATGAGAGGCATACCATAGAGCTGGCCGCGGAACTGGGCTTTCTGAGACTTGGCATATCTGGAGAAGTCGGGAATGTTCAGAGCCATGGTAGCCCAGAAAGCGATGTTTGCTGTGAGGCCTCCCAGGAACACATACCAGAAGCCGCCCTTTTCTGCAATCAGGGTCATATCCGTAGCGGCCTGCATGGTATCTCCCACGGAGAAGCCGGCATTGGTGTGCAGCAGGTAAGCCCAGACCAGCAATCCCACAGTCAGGACAACCAGTATGGGTGCCCCGACGGCTTCCAGGAATTTAATGGCATCCGAGCCGTTGACGGTGATCCAGTATACTAAAACAAGGAAGAGTCCGAAACCGATAAAGGGAGCTGCTGTCATGGTCTGGAAGCTGGGAACGAAGACTGCGATCATCGTGACGAAGGCGGCTCCGCCGATCCATGACTGCACGGCACACCAGCCACAGGCTGTAAGTGCTCTGGATAGAGAAGGAATGTGAGCTCCGATACTGCCGAAGGTCATTCTGGCGAAAACCGGGAAGGGGATACCGTATTTGGTACCTGCATGGGAGTTCAGCTGGATCGGGATGAGAATGATGAGATTGCCCAGTGCAACGTTAAATACGGACAGCCAGGGAGACAGTCCCAAGGCCACCAAAGAGGACGCCATAGTGAACGAAGGAATACAGATGGACATACCGACCCAGAGGGATGCGATATGATATGTAGTCCAGGTTCTCTGAGACACGGACGTAGGAGCCAGGTCTTCGTTATAGTACTTTGAATCTGCTAATTGGGCACGCGCCGCATCAGTCAGTTCGTACAAACCACCTGTCTCTTTTTGAGTGTACTGTGACATTTTGCACCTCCATATTAAAAATTAAGAAAACATTACGGCATTATTATACAATAGGGAGGGGAAAAAAGATAGTATTATTTTAATTTTTAGAATATTCGAGAGCAAGAAGAAAAATAAAGTAAAATCAACGCTTCAAAGGATTTAAGCGGAAAAAAAACTAGAAAAAAATGAAAAATGTAACCAGTTCAATTCCATCTGGACCGGATTGAATGTAACCGGTTTAGCCACATCGGGTATCTGGTGCTGCCAGACCGTAGAGCAGCAGATTCAGGAGGGTATCTTCCTGGCCAATGAGGTTCTCTTTTTCAACAGCAATTTCTGGGGGTCCGCCCCATCCGGAAAGAAGACCGCAGCCATAGCTAATAAAGGCACCAATGGCTCCCATGATGGAGACCGCAGCAGCCATGGGGTTAATCGGAGCGAAGTCCCCTTTTGCGATTCCCTCTGTGATAATGGAGATGAGAGTAGAAAGCCGATATTCCTGCAATCGGAAAAGGGTGTTGCCCAAATCCGGGTACTGATATAATGAGGACTCCCGGCAGAGCTGGTCGAGATAGTTTTTACCGTTACCGAAACGCAGTGCGATCTCCGCATCATAGCGGATGTATCGTCGGAGTTGTTCCCGACAGGAAGCCCCGTCAGAACGGATTTCATCCTCCATTGAGGCGTATCGATCCACCACATGGAGTTTCAGAAGTTCGGTAAACAAGGCCTCCTTGCTGCTGAAATACTCGTAGATGGTGCCCTTACCGATGCCTGCCTTATTTGCGATATCTATGATTTTCGTGTCCAGATACCCATTTTCTACGAAGAGTCCCAGGGCCGTATCAAGTATCAGATTACGCTTTCCTCTTTGTAGTCCTATTGAAGAAGATTCAGCTCTGGTCATGGTGACTTTTCTCCTTTCTCCACTGTTCCTCCAGAGTTTGGATTTCTTTTGCCCGTTCCCCTTTGCGCTGCTGTCTGCGCTGCTTTGCATCTTCCATAAAAGCATAGAGTACGGGTACCAATAACAGCGTTACGGCAGTTGAGCCCAGAAGGCCGCCAATAATAGATACACCCAGAGGAGAAAGAATCTCACCGCCGTCACCGAAACCCAGGGATAATGGAATCATGCCCACCACAGTGGTTATGGTGGTCATCAATATGGGACGCAACCGGTAAATCCCTGCCTCCGTTAAAGCTTCCTCCAGAGGCATGGTGTCCTTGCGCAGCTTGATGAACTCAATGAGCAGAATGGAGTTGTTCACTACGATTCCCACCAGCATGATAAGCCCCAAGAAAGATGTTATAGACAGGGTTTTTCCCGTCAGGAACAGTGCCAGGAAGGTTCCCGACACGGCAAAGGGAATGGCAATCATGATGATAAAAGGCTGTGTCAGAGATTCAAACTGGGAGGCTAAAACCATATAGACCAGAAGAATTGCCACCAACAAAGCCAGAAGCAGGTCTCCGAAGGCATCTACCATCTGCTCGTAGAGACCTCCGTCTTCATAAGAATACCCTTCCGGGAAAGGATATTCATCCAGAAGCGCAAAAACACCATCGGAAACCTTGGCAAGATCATTTTCCCCTACGGATATATTTACGGTCACATATCTCTCCTGATTTGCCCGATCGATCTGAGAGGGGGAATTTCCGAACTCCAGCTCTGCAATCTGCCCCACAGGCACAGAGGACCCTGTAACGGTAGGAATGAGCACCTGTTGCATATTGTCGATGGACGCACCGTAGGTGTCAGCCAAAGATAGGTTAACTTCGATTTCCTTGCCGTCGATTTTCAGATTCGTTGAGGTGGTTCCGGAAAGGGAGCTACTCAAAGCATTCGCTAGCTGATAAGCGGTTATTCCGTAAAATGCCGCTGTGCTTCTGCTCAGTTTCACTCTGATTTCGGGACTGCCTTCCTGAATGCTGGTACTTGTCTCGGTGACGCCGGAGACGGAAAGAAGCTTTTCCGCCAGGTCATCTCCCAGGGAACGAAGAACGGCCAGTTCGGAGCCCTTCACGGTAACGGTGAGGTCGCTGGATCCCATCATTGAAGTGATGGAGGAGCTTTCAAGGATTGAGATTTCTGCCCCGGAAATATTTCTCATTTCAAGCCGGACCTCCTCGATGATTTCCCATATGGAGCGGCTTCGGTCCTGCTTGGGTACCAGCATTATGCCTACCATGGACGACTGAGATCCCAGAAATGCAGAGGTCATACCAATATTTACAGTGCAGTGTTCAAGCTCCGGGATGTCCAATATATAGCTTTCGACTTGTCTTACAATCTTATCCTTTTCCTCAAGAGATGTTCCGTAAGGAGTGTTGACTTGAACAGAAAATGCGGCTTCGTCGGAAGCGGGCATAAACTCCATGCCCACCACACCAACCAGAGCCCCGGACAAAATAAAAATAAGGAGGCATATTACGATAGTCTTTTTGCGGTGCCGTAGTGCACTGCGGATGCTTTTTGCATAAAAGACGGTGAGCCAGCTGATAAAGCGGGTAAAATAGGGAACCAGGCGGTAGTTGTAATGGTGTTTCCCGATGCGGAGGTAGTCCGTAGAAGCGTTTCGATCCAGAAGCTTTGAGCTGAGCATGGGCACTACGGTTATTGCTACCACTAAGGACACCATCAACGATATGATAAAAGTCCAACAGAAGTCAGCAAAGAGCAGGGAAGCGATACCCTCGCTGAGAGCGATGGGAAGGTAAACCACAACGCTGGTAAGGGTGGAAGCGGAGATGGCCAGTGCAATCTGACGACTGCCTATGAGAGCCGCTTCTTTGGAGGAGCTCACATTCTCATGCTGACTCACCCGGTAGATGTTTTCCAGAGCCACAATGGAGTTGTCTACCAGCATGCCCACCGCCAGAGTCAGAGCCGTTAAGGTTATGAGATTCAGGGTCATACCTGTCAGATTCATGAGGGCAAAGGTGGCAAAAAAGGAAGTGGGAATGGAAATGGCGATGATCATGGTAGCACTCATGTTGCGCAGGAACAGGAATATGACCAAAATGGCCAGAACGGCACCCATGAGAGCCGATTGCCCTACAGAATAAATAGAGCTCTTGATGTAATCTGCCTGGTCCATACCCACCGTGAATGTGAGATCCGGATAGTCCTTCCTGAGCTCCTCCAGAGTCTTTTGAATGCCGTTGGACACTTCGACGGTGTTGGCAGTGGATTGCTTCGTAACGGAGATTCCGATAGAGGATACTCCGTCCATACGTCCGATGGAGGTCTGCTCCTGATAGCCTTTCTCGATGGAAGCGATATCGGATAAACGGATGATGCTCCGATCCATAAGGGCAACAGGCAACTGGCGGAGTTCTTCTACAGAAGAAAATTCTCCCAATGTGCGAACAATGACTTTTGCCGGGCCCTTGGAAACTTCGCCACTGGGCATGTTAATATTTTCTGCTGCCAGAATCTGACTGATGGCAGATAATGAGAGTCCGTAACCGGAGAGTCTTTCCTGGTCAAAATCCATGGCAATCTCTTCTTCGATGCCGCCGAAATAATCAACGGAGGCAACTCCTTCCGAGCGTTCAAGATATGACAGGATGCTGTCTTCCACCTCCCGGTTTAACTCCGATAGAGGTTTTTCAGCGGATACAAAAATCGTCGCAACGGGAGTGAAGTCCATGCTCATCTTCAGAACCATGGGATCCGTGGCTCCGGAGGGGAGAAAAGCCTCCACCATAGAGATTTTTTCACGCATATCCAGAGTGGCAAAGTCCATGTCCGTCTTCATGGTAAACTGAACCATGACAATGGATGTGCCTTCTGTGGTCATGGACATGATTTCATCCATGTTCTCAACGGAAGCCAGGGCTTGTTCAAGTGGCTTCGTCACCATAGTCTCCACTTCTTCGGGTCCTGCGTTGGGATATTGAACGAAAACAATTGCCACGGGAAACTCAATATCCGGCAGCAGATCCATGGGAATCCCCAGGAGCGATACCGTGCCCACCAAGAGGATTACCAGCACCATCATGGCAGTGGTTACAGGCCGGTTGACAGAAATTTTAGAAACGTCCATTGGTGCCTCCTGTTACTCTGCAATGTGGACGGGTTCTCCATCCACAACATATTGCTGTCCGGAAGTTACTATGATATCCCCCTCTTTCAAGCCGGAGGTGACTTCTGTGGTAACTCCGTTATCCAGACCCGTTCCTACAGTAGTAATAGAGGGAATGTTTCCATTGACGATGACCACTTTTGATTCTCCGGACTTGATGAATACTGCATCGGAAGGTACGCAGATGACACCTTCCTTCTTATCGGAGACAATCTGGACTTCTGCAAACATGCCTGCCTTGATCGCACCCGAATTGTCATCCACGGATATGGTAATGGGATAAGTAAGGGTTCCCAGTGCCGGAGCCGGCGATACGGCTGTAACGGTCCCGGGCCAAGGATCTTTCGACAGAGTCTTGATGAAGATGTCCACTTTGTCACCGGGACTTACTTTTGTAATCAGATATTCGGAGAGGGTGGTATTGATCTCCAATTTATCGGTATTTGCCACAGTAACTGCCGGAGCGGCCTGGGATGCTATCCCACCGGTTGAGACATTTACAGATGTGATGTAGCCGTCGATGGGTGAGGTTACGGTGCAGTAGCTCAAAGCCTCCGCAGCCGCATTGAGGTTCTGTTTTGCCACGTTAAACTGGGTCTCGATACCCTGATATTGCTGGAGAGAGACAGCACCTTCTTTGTACAGCAATTTCATGCGTTCATAATCCTTTGCCGCGCTGTCATAGGCCAGTTTTGCAGAATTATATGTGGTGGACATCTGGGTTTTGTCAAGAGTAAAGAGCAGGTCTCCCTTGTTTACATAATCACCCAGGCTCACAGTTACAGATGTGACTTCTCCCGCCACCAAAGGGACTACTGCGGCCGATTCCACCGGATCGATGCGTCCGGTGAGAGGGGAAGTAGCATAGATAGAGTCTCTTTGAACCACTGTGGTCACCACATTGACCGGAACTTTTTCCGCTGACACAGGCGGCTTTAAAGATTCTGCAATACGAAATATCCCTAAAGCCAAAAAGGCAATGACGATCAGGACGATTATTATTATTTTTTTTCTGGATTTTGGTTTGCTTCCCACTGTTCATGTCCTCCCGACAACCGATTACTTTCAAACCGACCCGTGGGTCGGAAATGCACTATAAACATATTACTGTCCCTATTCAAAGATGTCAAATTTTATTTTCCAGCCAGGGGGACAGACCCTTTGTCAGGTTTTCCGGCCAGGGGGACAGACCCCTTGTCAGGTTTTTATACGCCGGGGCGGGAGTACCCCCTCGGAAACCTACGGCATTTTGATGGGCTTATCAAGTCAGCCCATAAATGCCTCGATAGGTTCAAGGTTTCTACGGGGGTACATCCCACTCCAGCGCTTCCATACCCGACAAGGGGTCTGTCCCCCTGGCTCCCGGTTTCAGATACAAAAATGACACACAATTGAGAACAGATACCTTGTTTCTTCTGGGCACGTTGGATATAATACAAATCACAAATAATGAACAAGGGATCAACGGAAGAGCCTATGGCAAAATTAAAGAAAAAACAAGTGGCAGAAGTCATTGAAATAATGGGAACCCTATATCCGGAAGCGGAGTGCGCATTGGAGCACCGGGACAAATTCCAGCTATTGATTGCAGTTGTTCTCTCTGCTCAGACAACGGATAAAAGCGTCAATCAGGTCAGTCCACGCCTGTTTTGCAGGTATCCGGACGCGGCAGCTCTGGCATCCGCGGAACTCGAAGACCTGGAAGGAATCCTTAAGAGCATTGGTATGTATCGCACAAAGTCAAAGAATATCATAGCCTTGTCAAAGATACTTTTGGAGAAGCATGGCGGGCAGGTGCCCGGAGACTATGATCTGCTGATAGAATTGCCCGGAGTGGGCCGTAAGACCGCTAATGTAGTGTTGTCAGTGGGATTTGGGGAACCCAGGATTGCCGTAGACACTCACGTGTTTCGCTTGGCAAACCGTATTGGTATCACACAAGAAAAAAATGTGCTCGGTACAGAACTTTCCCTGATGAAAGCCATACCAAAGGAAGAGTGGATTATGATGCACCACGCATTAATCTGGCATGGGAGGCGGGTTTGCAGCGCCAGAAAGCCACAATGCAGCCAGTGCGGTATCCGTATATTGTGCCTTAAAAATGGCGTCGAGGGAGAAGCATGAAAGAGATAAAAGCGATAAAAATCAGGAGCCTGATCATCGGACAAGGACTGCCCAAAATCTGCGTTCCTCTGATGGGGAAGGATCTTTCCCACCTGCTTTACGCCGCACGGGATACTTTGAAAAACACCCACGGCGCAGCCGATTTATATGAGTGGCGGGTAGATTCTTTCGCAGATGCGGCCGACGAGAAAAAGGTCATAGAAGCGTTAAGAGAATTAAGGGCCACCATTGACGACTATCCCCTGGTCTTCACCTTTCGCAGCAAGCATGAAGGAGGGGATCAGACTCTGTCCAACAGGGAATATGTTAGGCTCAACGAGGCGGTGATAGAATCCGGGCTGGCAGATATCATAGATGTAGAATTGTCCAAAGGAGCCGAAATTATTAGCCGGCTTATCGAAGCCGCTCATGAAAATGGAGCTTTCGTGCTGCTGTCAAATCACCATTTTGAAGAGACACCGACGAAACTGCAGATTCTGTCCATATTACGGGAAATGCAGGAACTGGGTGCGGATATTTCCAAAGTAGCGGTTATGGCAAACTCTCCGGAAGATTTGCTGCTTCTGTTGGATACCACCCTAACTATGAAAGAAAAGTATGGAGACCGGCCTTTTGTCACAGTGGCGATGGGTGAAAACGGCATATTAAGCCGAGTGGCCGGAGGTCTTTTCGGATCTGCGATGACGTTCGCCGAAGGCATAGAACCATCAGCTCCGGGACAGCTTCCGGCATCTCAGGTACGTGATATAATAGAGTTGTTGCACCACCAGGGGTCCACCCTGAGTAAAGAATAAAGGAGAGAGAATCTTGAAAGAAATCATCAGTACAGAAAAAGCCCCCAAAGCCGTAGGCGCTTACTCTCAAGGAGTCAGCTTTTCCGGGTTGGTCTTTACCTCGGGCCAGCTTCCCATCGATCCGGCTACGGGGGAGCTTAATACCGGGGATATGGCTTCTCAGGCGGAACAAGCCATGAAGAACGTAAAAGCAATCTTGGAGGAAGCCGGCCTCACCATGGAGAACGTTCTCAAGGTGACCATACTGTTGGCGGATATTTCCGATTTTGCAGTGGTCAATCAGGTCTACGAGAGTTTCTTCTCCGGAAACTATCCCGCCAGATCCTGCTTTGCGGTGAAGGATCTACCCAAGGGAGCCGGCATTGAAATTGAGGCGATTGCCGGAAGAGTCTGCTGCTAAGCCCGGAACGAATAACAATAAACGGCAGTTATCCTGCAGTAAAAAAACAACAACCTGAGACAGATAGGCTGTTGTTTTTTTATTCGTCTGAGATTCTCGGGGAGCCGTCAGGCCCCACAACATTTTTTATATTTCCGCCCGCTGCCGCAGGGGCAGGGGTCGTTACGACCCGGTGTTTTTTCCTTTACCACGGTCTTTGATTTCTTGTATTCCTTTGTAATCTCCTGACGTTTTTCATCGCTGAGTATGGAATTCCAGGAATCCAAAGTGTAGAGATAATCTGCATTTGCCTTCAGCATATTAAAGTACAGTTTTTCAAAATCAATGTTCAGGGTCAGATGGTCTTCTTCGCCAACGTCCTCCAAGGAAATGGGAGTGTTTAGACTGGTGTTGATTCCATCCAGAAAACCCATAAAGATTACAGGCTCCACCTCATATCGTTCGGCCATCTTTCTTAGATTGCCCTGTACAATAGGGTTTCCAGTTTTTAAAAGGGCAGAATAAATCCTGGTCTCTCCTGAGCTGTACTTGTCCCAGAATGCATCAAAGGTCTCGCTGGTCTGGCCGGAAAGCTGCTCTTTCCACTGATCGAATAAACTCATTTCTTTGCTCCCCCCGCGACTTTAATGTCATAGGCGGCGTCTTTGGCGATGGCACTTCCGATTTCGATTACATCACCCATAACCGCACTTCCCGTAGGCAAAGGCCCTGCTCCTTTTCCGTAGAACATAAGCTCATCCACCGCGTTTCCTTTGACAAAGATAGCGTTGAATTCGTTGTTCACACCGGCCAAGGGATGGGATAACGGGATTAGAGTTGGCCTGACGCTGTAGGTCAGGTTTCCGTTCTCCTTTTTGGCAGTTGCTATCAGCTTGATCTTTTTTCCGGCTTTCGCAGCTCGTTTGATATCATCCTTTGTAATCCTGGTGATACCTTCCGTGGGAATGGAATCGGGAGAAACCCGCACACCGAAAACCAGGGAAATAAGGATGGAGAGCTTGTTGGCAACATCGAACCCTTCCACATCGGCAGTGGGGTCCGCTTCTGCAAAGCCCTTCTCCTGGGCCACCTTCAGCACATCCTCATACTCCAGACCAAAGTCGCTCATCTGTGACAGGATGTAGTTTGTGGTGCCGTTCAGGATACCCAGTATTTCAATAAAAGAATTGGCACGAAGAGCCGTCGTCAGGGCATTAAGGATAGGGATGCCTCCTCCTACACTGGCCTCGTAGCGGAACATGACTTTGTTTTTTTCCGCAGCTTCCCGAAGAGCATCGAAGTTAGCTGCAACCGCTGCCTTGTTGGCTGTGACCACATGTTTGCCATGATTCATGGCAGATAGCATAAAATCTGTGGCGGGCTTTATTCCACCCAAAAGCTCCACGATAATATCGATGTTCGGATCTAGAAACAGATCGTCGGGGTTCTGCGTAAATTTGTCTCTGGAAACCAGGATATCTCTTTTCCGGTCAACATCTTTTTCAAGAATCTTGGTTATTTCAAAATCGATTCCTGTCTGTGCTTTGATCAGGTCCCGATTCATTTCCAGGGTAGCATATGTACCTGTACCGATATTGCCGAAACCCATGAGACCAATTCTTATTGTGCTTTTGCTCACCTATGTTACCTCCTGCAGTAGTTTGATTTATGGTATTATAACATATAACAACTTCTATTTTTGTATTTAATGATACAATCTGTCATCTGCGATTTGGGCTCATTGCCTGCCGGAATTCCAACAAAGCACTTCACATATAATGAATATCCGAAAAGCCGGATAAAAGGGAATACCCATTTTGCGCTATGGCTTGGACCGGCCAGAACTGGCAGACAAACAACATTATATTATAATATTTTAAAATAGTCTCGAAATCTATTTGAATTCATTGAAATAAATATGACTTCCGAAGTTGTATCTATTTAAGGGGTGTCAAACAAGCGAGTAAATCTAAATTCGAAATAAAAATAAAATTGCAAATAAAGTAATATAAAAAAGAAATAATATTACATATAACATTGTAAATTTCGTTGTTATGTATTATAATAAAAATCAGAAAAATCAAAAACCAAATTGTAAAGAAATAAACGGCCGCCGGCTATCTAGCTTACCTCTTTGTTCCGCGGCATGCTTAAACTTCTTTATTTAATCATATTGCAGTTTCGACCGAAATGTGCACGCATCAAGTGGAGCGATAAACGTGGATAAGAACACTGCATACAGAGCGGTGATTTTATATAAGGAAAATAAATTTAAATGGGAGGAAAAACATGAAAAAACTACTTGCAATCCTGCTGGCACTGACAATGGTCTTTGCGCTTTCCGCATGTAGCCAAAGAGGTGATACCACCACTGAACCCGAAACAGACGGTACCGATACGACACAGTATGAACTGGTCATCGGCCATGTTTACGCCGAGGACTCCCTCGAGCATTCGCAAATGCTCAAGGTCAAGGAACTCGTGGAGGAAAAGACCGGCGGGCAATGTGAGGTCAGTGTCTACGCGAACGCAACGCTTGGTGACGAACAGTCAATAGCCGAGCAGTGTGTCACAGGCGCCTGTGACGTGGGCCTCAGCGAAGGCTCGGTGTGGGCCACCGTTGTTGACAAGGCAGAATTTGCGGTGTTCGGTCTGCCTTTCCAGTACAGCAACATTGAGGCTGCCAAAGGGGTCACGGCCGATCTCATCAGGCCTGAACTCAACAAGATCGCCGAAGGAACCGGACTCTATGTTCTCGGAAATGTCTATTCCGGCTTCCGCCACATGATGACCGTTGACAAACCAATTAAAACGATTGCAGACGTCAAGGGATTGAAAATGAGGGTCCCCAACGCCACAATCTATGTTCAGTTGTTCGAATGCATTGGCGCGAACCCCACTACAACGGCTTTCTCCGAGACCTATCAGGCTTTGCAGCAGGGCGTCGTTGAAGGCAGCGAATGCGACCTCGCCAACATTGTCCAGCAGAACTGGCATGAAGTCAATAATTACATGTCCTATACATATCACTTGGCCGCGATGAATGTCATCTGCATCAACCAGGCAAAGTGGGACAGCTATCCCGCAGATATCCAGCAGGCTATCCAGGAAGCGGTCATCGAATCCGAGGATTATTGTTTCGAGCTCCGCGCAGGTGCCGATGCTGAGTATCTCGGCGCCATTGAGGATGCCGGTGTGGAGATTTATACCATGCCTTCAGAGGAACTTGCAAAAATGAAGGAAGCCTGCCAGCCCATCTATGAC
>CAYOYO010000045.1:0-6352 GCA_964408195.1 uncultured Oscillospiraceae bacterium
GATCTGTGGCAGAGACCAGGCAAAATCTACCTCACCGTTTTGCTCGAAAATCTGCCTTTGCTCCTCGTTCATCAAAGAGTAGCATATCTCCTTCGTGTCCTCCGGCATCAGCTTTTCGTCTCCCAGAGGCACCAGATCCCCCCGGATCCTCAGCATAGGCGGACGACCTACGGTGATATGCACATCGGAAACCTTTTTCTCCATACTATACTGGAGAAGACCTACCAAATCCAATTTCATCCAAGCACTTCCTTTCGCAGCAAATATCCGATTACATTATATAAGGCTGCCCAATCGGACAGGATAAAAAGACAGATTAATCCAGGCTGTAAGTGACTTTCACAAGTTCCTCCACCGTGGTCTTCCCGGCCAGGACCAATTCCGTACAGCTATCTCTGAGAGTCACCGTTCCCTGACGTATGGCCATCTGCATCAACTGATCGGTAGAGGCCCCCCTGTTGATCATGTCCCTGATTTCTCTGGTGACCACGAGAATTTCATGGATGCCGCTCCTCCCTTTATATCCGGTGAAATTGCAGTAAGCACAACCTTCCCCTTTATACAGGGAGTCCGAGTCCTTCATCTTCAGCATCATCATCTCCGCATGAGAAGGCCGGTAGGCGGTTTTGCACCGGGGGCAGATGTTTCGTACCAACCGCTGGGAAACAACTCCCACCAGGGAAGAGGAAACCAGGTAAGGCTCCACCCCCATGTCTACCAGACGGACTACGGATGAAGCCGCATCGTTGGTATGGATGGTGCTGAGGACCAAGTGGCCTGTGATCGATGCACGTATGGCGATCTGAGCCGTCTCGCTGTCCCGGATTTCACCGATCATGATCACATCCGGGTCCTGCCGGAGGATGGAACGGAGGCCGTTGGCAAAGGTGAGGCCGGCTTTGGCGTTGACCTGAACCTGATTGATCCCTTCCAGCTTGTATTCCACCGGGTCTTCCACGGTAATGATGTTGATATTCGGTTTGTTGATATCATTTAAAAGGGAGTATAAGGTGCTGGTCTTTCCGGAGCCGGTGGGCCCGGATATGAGGATGATCCCGTTGGGGCTCTGGGCTATTTTATCAAAGAGGGCTCCGTTTTTCTCCGAAAGCCCCAGCTGGGACCGACTCATAACACCGGCAGACCCTCCCAGGATACGAATAACCGCCTTCTCCCCATAAACGGTAGGAAGGGTGGAGATACGAAGATCCACCGTACTGTCATTGACCACAGTTTCCACACGACCATCCTGAGGGATGCGCTTTTCAGCGATGTCCATCTGGGCCATGATTTTGATCCTTGTAATCATTGCAGGATGGGTAGATACCGAGGACTGAATGACCTCCTGAAGCTGCCCGTCGATCCGGAAGCGAATCCTCAGATAGTCAGCCGTAGGTTCGATGTGAACATCGCTGGCGTTGGACTTGATGGCATTCTGCAGGATGGAGTTAATCAGCCGGACTACCGGTGCGTTGGATACCGCATCTTCCGTTATATTGGATAAGTCCGACAGATTCAGATTGTTGTATTCCTTTTTCAGATCCTCGAAAGCCTTTTCCGCCACCTCGCTGCCGTAATATCTGTCGATGGCGTTAAGGATATCCTTCTTTGGCGCAATGGCAACGGAAATGTCCAGGCCGGAAGCGTTCTTCACATCGTCGATGGCAAAGAAATCCAAGGGGTCCGTCATCACCACGGTGAGGATATTGTTCTCCCTTTTCAGGGGAATCAGGCTGTGCTTTTTCGCCAGCGCCTCGCTGATCACCGACAAGGCATTTCGCTCTGCCGTGTTCTCCATCAAATCCATGTAGGGCACATGATAAAGGTATTCCAGACCCTTATACAAGGTCTTCTCATCGAGGAATCCCAGTTCGAGGAGAGCGCTTCCCAGCACCATGCCTTTTTCTTTGGAAACCTTCAAGGCTTCGTTAAGCTGCGCTTCCGTAATCGCCTTGGCTTCTATGAGGATTTCCCCCAATTTCTTTTGTTTGGTTGCCATCTTTTCTCTTCTCCGTATTGTACTTAAACTGTTCTGTGATAATATATATTTAGGTTTGCCGGCAGAACTGCAAGCGCCGCAACCCCTAAAAATCCAGCCCGGAGGATCCCATGCAGCAACTTTTCGTTCCCTTACTCGTAGCAATCTATGGACTGATGGTGGGAAGCTTTCTCAATGTGTGCATCTACCGGATACCCCTTGGAAAAAGTGTGGCCCGGGGCCGGTCTTACTGCCCCCGCTGCGGAAGCAAAATCCCCTGGTACCGCAATATTCCTCTTCTCAGCTATCTGCTGCTTTTAGGCCGTTGCAAAGACTGCAAAGCACCGATTTCACCGGTTTACCCGATCGTGGAGTCTCTGAATGCAGTGTTGTGGATCTTAGCCTGGCTCCGGTTCGGACTGACCCCGGAGGCTTTGCTGGCAGCCGCTGTCGGTTCGCTGCTAATTGTTATTTCCTTTATTGACTACACCCACAAGATTATCCCTGACGGTCTCGTGCTGTTCCTTTTGGCTTTGGGAGCCGGAAATGCCCTTTACGGCATCTTCGTTCTCCATGAGCACTGGTCCCTGTGGGTCATCGGCTTTTTTGCCGCTTCTCTTCTGCTCTATGTGATGGGCCTCCTCTATCCGGAAGGCATGGGGGGCGGCGACATCAAATTCATGGCGGCAGCAGGCCTATTTGTGGGATGGAAGAACATCCTCCTGGCACTCTTCCTGGGCGCGGTCTATGCTCTGCTCTATGCGGTGGTCCTTGGCTTGCAGGGAAAATCTCTTAGGAAGACCCCAATTCCCTTCGGACCTTTTTTATCCCTGGGCATCCTTACGGCCCTCTTTGCAGGGGACCTGCTCATTGCCCTCTATCTCTCCCTTATTTTTTAACTTTGGCACCTTTGGGGCTGCTTGGTCGCTTTTTCCTGGTATCCGGTTCCAAACCCATATTAATGTCCAGCATCTCGCCGATATAGAGACTCTCCACCCCCTCGAAAATGAGCTTCATGCACTTATCTTCCCGGTTCTCTATCATGAAATCTCTCGAGGTCATGGCCTGGCCTTTTTTCTCCATGGCGGAAAGGAGCCACTGGGTACTGTCACCGTGCAGTTTCATCTGCTCCTCGAAGTGGGACCGGCGGCAATAAAAGGAGTATGGCTTGTCCACCGGGTCCAGGATAATCATGACCCCGAAGTCGATGATGAGAATCTGCCGGTCAGGAGTCAGTTTGCAGGAGAGAATCTGGTCGTAGTAGTTGCTCAGGACCTTATATTTCTCCGGATAATTGACAGAATGGACCTTCAGCTCATGAAGGAAGCTCCATTGGGCGAAAACTTCCCGTTCCTTTCCCGTGTAAGGCTCCCATAATACGGATTCGTGGGGCTCTCCCAGACGTTCCCTAATCTTCAGGTTGATGCTTCTGGAAAACTCAGCGAAGGCAAAGGAGTTCAGGTAGTTCCGGATCAGCGGGGTCAGGTCTTCCGGCTCCTCGCGCTCTATATATCGCAGGACCCACTTTTTATTTCTCAATAGCACCTCTTTGGAGCTGCTTGCAAGATAAGTAAGGAAGGTCTTCCGGGCCAAAGGAGATGCCGGGTCAATGGCATAACGGCTGCAAAATTCGTCGATACACCCGCCTTCCTCCTCCACTGCCCTGCACAAGCTTTCTGTGATATCCTCCGCACCTGCAAAGCGGAAAAGAAAGATTCCCTCCTCCGGATAGCGTTGAAGGCGTTCTGCTTCTTCCGCCATTTCCCGGGTAGCCAGTACTATCCCCGGGGAATCTGCATTGTATTGAAAAAGCCTTGTCAGGAGTTTCAACAGTCTTGGAGAAAACCGATATCGGAGCAATCTGGCGGCCGCCTGTATGGCAAGGGGGTCCCGGCTGTCTTTCAGGTCCAGGACCAGTGCATCCAACTCCCTTCCCCTGAGATGGGTTGCCCGGTCTCTCAGATCCTCTTCCGGGAGCTGGCAAACATCAGGCAGAAGGGTTTCCGGCAGAGCTTCCCTTGAAAGGAAGGGGAATTCGTCCAGAGTATACATCCGGCTACGGATTCTTTGGAGGCTCTGCTGCAAGGCTTCCATCTACTCATCTCTCCCCAGTGCCTTCGGAAGGTTCTCCACCGCATCGCCGATGCTTTCCACCGTGTTTGCGATTCGCTCCGACAGTTCAGCAAGCCCGCTGTCAAGACTGCTCATGGCCAGGTTGATACCTTCCTGTATTCTGGCGGTAAATTCCGCTACCGATTCTTTCATAGAAGAAGAAAGCTCTGTGATGTCATAGTTCATCTCCCTGGCATAGAGGCCCATGCTTCTTGACTGTTCCTCAAAGGACCTAAGAAGGTCCTCCGTGCTGTCCTTGTACTGGGACAAGACCTGGGTGTTTTGGGATAGCATATCGGAAAGCATAACTCCCAACTCGTCGGTGACCTTCGCGATGACATTTTGCATATGGAAATCCATATCCGCTAAGGTTTGTGAGGAAGTGGTTTCCATACGGCTGAAATAGGTTTCGTAATCTTTTGAAAGAGCCCCGGACAATTCTCTCAGATCGGCAATGGACTTGGCGTTTTCCTCTGTCACTTCCATGAGTCCCCTGCCCATTTCCCGGCCTGCATTGACCACAGCTTCGTTCATGGTGTCAGCAATGTCTTTCAGAGTTTCTCCCGTGGTCCGATTCCACTCTTCGTGCTGGGCCTTTAGGTTCTCTATGCTCTGCACCAGCAGTTCTCCTGCGCTGGCGTACCGGCTTACCATTTTATCCGCAGCTTCTTCCATCCGGCCGGAAAATGCCTGTTGTACGCTGTTTGTATCGGTGAATGCCTGCAGGGCATCCCGGATGAACCCTTCCGTGTTCTGCTCCATTTTCTCCAGAGTGGCGGAAAGGGTCCCAAGCTTCTCGTTGAGGACCAGGTGGATCTCGCCTATGGCCTCCTGGGTCTGTCCGGTCATTCCGGAAAGCTCTTCTGCCTTTCTTAACACTCCTTGCTGCTCCTCGATCATGGGAGCCATGGCGGAAAGATAAGCTTCAAGCTGGCCGTTGAGAGCCTCCATACCGCTACCGGCTGCGGTGAGAGATTCTCCCAGAGCAGAGATATGTTCCGCAAGAGCGTGGGTAAGCTCAGAGACAAAGGTTTCCGTCATAAGCTTCATCTCCCGGTCCTGGCGGAGAGAAAAGGCCTCCATGGCATCCTTCAGGGATGTATCGATACGGTCCACTGCGGGCAACAGAGTTTCCTTTATCAGCAGGCTGGAAGTGTCCCTGAGAGCCGGCAGGATCGTTGCATGGGAGAATGAAAAGAAGGCATGCTCGATACGCTCTGCCGCATCCATGAACGCCTTTTGGTTTTTCTCGGTGGCCTCAAGGAGCATGGCGGGCCCTGCCAGAGAATCGGCTACGGGAAGCACCCGGTTAAATTGTGCGACGAAGTTGTTGTAGGCTTTCTCTGCCTTTTCGAAAACCCGCTGATCCCAGAGTAGAAAAATCCCCTGGCCAAGGGATAACAGGGTCAGGCACAGAATGGAGAGAATTGAGGCCATTCCTGCCATCTGTCCCCCCACGAAGAAAGCGGCAAGAAAAGGCAGGAGGAGAGACAGAAGGGACAGGAGACCAAAAAGGCCCCACACCACAGGGATATATTTACGACCTCCGGAGAGGCCAATTATGTAATCATGAGGAAAATAGGACTCCGCTGCCGGCAGGGAACTGTTCCGGTAACGACCGGTCAGGTCCTCCCTGACCCGCTCCCAGGACGCCATAAGCGCAGGAGAGGAAACATGGCCCAGGGCATCCTCCAAAGAAGCAGCATTTTCAGGAGAACAGCCTTCCAGCTTCGCTCCCGCTTCCGCGGCCTTTCCAAGGCCCAGAGCAAGAGGTTTGAGTCCCCGGGTATGAAAGACATGGGAAAACCGGAGCCAAAGGACCAAGGCCCCCGTCAAAGGCAAGAGAGCGCTTACCAATATCAAAGGATGCATATTCTGCAAATAATCAAAGAAAAGAACTCCCATCTATGAACAACCTCCTTTGCCTTTTTCGACAAAAAACTGCAGAAACTACGGAGTGATAGTATGATTATACCAGAAAGCCGTTCCTTCGCAACAGAATTCCCGGCCCAAGGGGTCTTTGGAAAAAAATAATAAAATTTGTCAAAGCCTGTCTAAGAAGCGAAAATCGTGGTATAACTATGAAAGATTGGGACAAGGGCCCAACATGTGATTGTAACAAAAGCGCTAGTAAATAGAAAATGGAGGGATTCAAATGTTTAATTTAATTCAAAGAAACAAAAAGCTTAAGAACCGCAAGGGCTTCACCCTTATCGAGCTCATCGTAGTCATCGCCATCCTGGGCATCCTGGCAGCCGTGCTGGT
>CAYOYO010000045.1:6452-10808 GCA_964408195.1 uncultured Oscillospiraceae bacterium
TTATCGAGCTCATCGTAGTCATCGCCATCCTGGGCATCCTGGCAGCCGTGCTGGTACCACAGTTTGGAGGGTTTACAGATAAGGCTAGGTCCGCTCAGGGAATGACAGATGCACAAGCAATAACAACTGCAATTGAAGCTTTCAATGTTGAAAATGGCGCTTATCCTGAAGCTGCTAATGAAGCCACAATTGAAAAGTTAGCAGGTATAAAAGCTGGTTCTTTGACTCTTAGCGATGTCGATGGATATTTCCAGTATGTAACAACTTTTGATGGTAAAACAGTAACAGTAACCCGTACAAATTTGACTTCTAAACCAACAGCTGTTACCAATTAATAATAATAGAATGATTTCCATCATTGTGGGTTGTTAAAGTAAACTTAGTGAAGTAACTATAGGGGCGGATATTTCCGCTCCTTTTTTATTTGTTCCCTTGCTTCATCCTCTGCAAGCCCTTCTCCTTGATCCGGGATACCTGCCTCTGGCTGATGCCCAGTTCTTTTGCCACCTCTTCCTGGGTCATGCCTTCATGGAAGAGCATTTCGATCACATCCTTTTGAATGTCCGTGAGCCGGTATTTTAACTGGCTCAAGAGGAGCTTGTCCTCCACGGGCAGGGTGAAGCTTTCCAGTTCTCTGGCCTTGATGCTGGCCATTTCCAGATGACCCAGATGGACAAGGCCGGCTCCCATGACCGGGAGCACCGATTCCGGCTTCAGGTTCAGCCGTTCTGCCAGATCTTCCTCAGAAAGAGGTTCTTCCCTATCATCCAAACTCTCCAGGATCATTTCATCCATCCTGCTACGGTAATTTTCCAGAAAGCCGGGGCTGTAATATTTTCGTTCCTTTCGAACATAGTGACGGATCTCCCCGATGATGCAGTGGGAGGCATAGGTGGCGAACTTGACCCCTTTGCCCTCATCAAAATTCCCGATGGCCTTCAGCAGACCCTCGTAGCCGGACTGGCAGAGATCCTCAAAGCAATAGCCGCCTCCGTAGAGCTTTGCATAATGAAATACAAGCCCCTGACAGGCTTGTATTACTGTGGTCAAGGAATCCTCGCCGGGATCCTCACGGTATTCCCGATATGCGCTTTCTACCTCTTTGTATCCGGTGCTCATAGGTATCTAAGTCCTCTTACTGGAAGGGATTTGCTTTCCCCGGGGCTATCACCGGCCGGAACACCATATCCGATGCCTCATTGGGATCAAGTTTGGGAAGTGCATAGACGGAAAGGGAAATGTCTCCCTCAAGTCCCTCCCCTTCCTCTATCTTTGAAATGGTAATCCCATCGATGATGACGGCTCTTTCCATGGCATCTACCCGGTTGAGGAAGTTTAGGACATTCTCATAGCCAGTGTTGGAAAAGGAAACGTTGATATGGGTCATAGGCAGAGCGTCTTCAGCGATTTCCTTATCCGAAGAGCCGGTCCCGCCGCCATCCGAATCCCCTTCCTTACCCGGTTTCAGCTGATCGTTCATAGCCGCCGCTTCGGAAAGGAGGGGATAGGTCAGGGGACTGTACTCCGACTGATGCACCGGGATGGATTCCACTGTCGTTGGAGTTTGCCGATAGGAAATCACAGGAATCCCTGCCCCGGTCATCATAGTATCCAGCTGGTAGAGGATTCTTTCCTGGTTTATTTCGTAGAAAAAGGCTTTGTATTTCTCTGTCAGCTCCTCAAAGGTCCTGGCATCGGTGTCCCGGTTTTCCGGAAGGCCGGTCACGGCAGCCTGAGCCGTTTCCAGCTCCTGTCTCACTAAATCCGCCTGACCCGTCAGCTCCTGGCTTTTCACCAATGCGGGACTGATCAGGTAGTTGTAAATCAGGAACAGGACGACGAGGGTAGCCAGGAAAATCAGGAGGTTTTTATCCCGGGAACTGGTGATCAGGGTTTTCTTCTTCATTCCGCAGCCTCCTCTTTTATCATCACGCACTTCAATATGGCCTCGATCCCCGTTCCGTCATCCTTTTGGGTCAGTGAATCCAACTGGACATCGCCTATGAAGGAAAGCTCAGAAAGACGCAACTGAAACTCCGCTGCAGCTTTTCGATCCGGGACGGTGCAGGTAATTTCCAGATTGGTAAAATCCATGACAATGGAATCGATGGACACCACGGCAGGTACCTTGCCTGAAAGCTCCCTAAGAAGGCCTGCTCCCAGAACCTTTGCGTTTTCCAGCTTTTCCAGGGCGATGGAGGCCTTTGCATCGTAAGCTTCCATGGTTACCTGTCGCTCATGGAGCTCTAAGGCTTCCAAATAGTCCGGGCCGGCCTGAATGGCGGCAAGGGCATTCCTATCCCTTTCGATCTGTTGCTCTATGAGCATGTTCCTGGTCAAAAGACCACCGGCAACAAGGGCAACCGCCAGGATAGCCATAATCGCCTTAAAATAGGGGGAGCGGTAGTCAAATCTACGGTTGTACTTCCTGCTGTATATGATAAAAAAATTGTAATCCTTCATAATTTCTGCCGCCTCTCGTTAATATCGAATTAGGGCGCCAAAGCAGTTCACATAGGGCATGGGGTCCTCACAGTCTGCCGGGAGCTGCACCGAAGAGATGGATTTTACCGTTTCCACGGGAAGGTTCAGCACGGATTCCCAGTAAGCGGAAAGCCCCGAGAGCCTGCTCCCCCCACCGAAAAGGTAAAGCTTCTCCACCTGCACATCTTTGTAACGATTGTTGTAGAACTTGATGATATTGCCCAGTTCGTCATTGAAGCTGTAGAAATACGCCCGGAGGATCTGGTAGTAGCGCCTGGCCTCATCCTCTTCTCCGAAGAGAGATAGACTTCCTTCTTTCTTCTGACGGATTTCCTCAAGGGGAGTCAGGGTTTCGTCGGAAATAATCCGCTCGATCTCTCCGGCTCCTACAGAGACCTGTCGGAAAAACAAGGGTTTATCTTCTGCATAGATGTAGGCGGTGGTCCTGTGGTGGCCGAAATCAAGAAACATGGCAGCTCCTTCTTTCAAGGGCCTGTCGTTGATCTGGGCAGTCTGGGAAAGGAGTTTGTCCACAGCGTTGATGTTTACATCCATGGCAAGGGGCTTGAGTCTTGCCCGCAACAAAATATCATGGCAGTTTTCCACAAAGGTCTCGGAAATAGAGACTGTACGGTAAGGGGCCAGCACGGCGCTGCTTTCATCCCCGTTTCTCTTTATGGGCTTGTACTGGGTCACAAAGCTATCCAAGACATTATAATTGAGCCGAAGCTCGTTGGAAATCATGGCATCCAGGTCCTTGGCCTTGCTGTCGGCAGGCATATGTATGTCTTTGGCCAGAGCCCCGATGGCATTGACGGTGATGACAGCCTTCTTTCCGCCGATTCCCGACTCTCTGAGTAGGTTCACCAGCTTTTCCGCCACCGTATCCACGCTCTGGATCCGGTCGCCGCGGACCAGATCTTCAGGCAGAGGATAAGTGCCTACAGCCGTAATCTTTAACGTGCCCTTCTGGTTTGCTCCTGCGGCCACGTGAAGATTTCGGCTCCCCAGATCCACAGCGATTAATGGTTTCAAAAAATGTCACCCCGTTTCCTTCCGGTGCTAAGCCCCCATCATGCTGTAGGACGAAATCATCGGCAGCATGATCGCTACAACGATAAATCCCACGATGACGGCCATGAAGACGATAAGAACAGGCTCGATAATGCCTACAAGTCTCTGGATGGAGGAGTCAACCTCGTCGTCAAAGTATTCGGCGCACCTTTCCAGCATGGCTTCGATGGTGCCCGCTTCTTCTCCGATGCCTACCATGGAATAGACCATGGGAGGAAGCACATCCGCCTTCCTCAGGGCCTGGGACATGGACATGCCCTTCCTTATGTCTTCCTTTGCCTCTGCAAGTCCATCCATTATTACCCGATTGCCTACCACCTTAATCACCACTTCCAAAGCTTTCAGCAGGTTCATGCCGCTTCCCAGGAGGGTTGACAAGGTTCTGGAGAACCGAACGGCGGCAATTTTACCGATGGTCCCCCCCAGTACGGGCAGATGCAGCTTCAGGCTGTCCCATTGCCTGCGACCGTTTGATGAGGCAACGAAAGCCCGGAATCCGAAAACAAGGATTCCCATGACGATGAGGACCAGATACCAATAACCTGTGATCAGGTTGGAAAATGCTAAAACGATCTGCGTGGGAAGGGGAAGCGCAGCTCCCGAAGATTCGAACATGCCCAGGAAGATGGGCAGTACCTTGGTCACCAGGACCAGGACGACCACCACGCACAATATGGCTATAATCATGGGATAGGTCATAGCCACCTTGACCTTTGACCTGAGCTTCAGATCCTTTTCAAACTGGCTGGCCAGCCTACCTACCACATGATCCAGCATGCCGCTGGCTTCTCCTGCTTC
>CAYOYO010000045.1:10818-13657 GCA_964408195.1 uncultured Oscillospiraceae bacterium
GATATCGGGATAAACGTTACCCTGCTTTTCGATGGCATCGGAGAACTGGTCACCTCTCTGGACCGCCTCATAGAGCTGCTTGATGCTGGCCTTGATGTTCTTTTTCTCCACCTGCATATAGAGGATGTTCAGCGCCTTAACCAGAGGGACTCCCGCGCTCAGCATAGAAGAAAGCTGTCGGCACATGAGGGAAACATCCTTTAAAGACAAGGTAATCTTCGTGCCCCCCACGATGTCTTTGCGCTCTTCGACCACCTGATAGTCGATTAAAAAAAGCCTGTCCGCTTTCAGGCGGGCAGCAAGGGCCATATCGTCGGTGGCCTTCACCTTGTGCTTATTTAAAACCGTGCCGTTTTCCTGCTTCACGGTACATATGTATTCCTGCATGGGATCCCTCTTTTCGATGAAAACTAAGCTATCGTCAAGCCGTAACCTGTCCTGTATATCGGGGGATTACTATATTCTTACATTATAGTCTTCTCTCCTCATTCTATCAAGTTATTTGTTCTGTTACGACATTATTATTCACCAATATTCGATCCTCTCCGGCAGGGATGCGGTGGGGGAACCACATATGGCCTATCACAAGCGGATGGTTTGCAACATGTCAAATGGGGTATAGTTCAAAAAAAGAATATGAGTTATTAACTTCTCATACTGCAAGTAAAATTCTCGAAGGGAAGTGGATTTTATGAAAAACACAGGACGATTATTGCTTATTATCTTGACTTTGATGTCCTTGTTTCTGATAGGCTGTGGTGACAATATGGTAAAAGGACCGCATTTGGAAATCCCTGTGGAGTCGGAACCTATTAATATTGATGATGCCACATTCCAATTCACGGATGAAATGAAAGAATACATGAAAGCGGAGGATTTTCAGCACCTTGCTGTGGCGACTTCCTTATGTCATACCTGAGCAGGGACTGTAACTGAAGTTTCAGGAAAATTGATCCAAGTCTCCGAAGTGGAGAACTACAAATCCTACCATGTATTTGAAGCGGAAGGATATAAGATATATGTGGAACCGGGTATCCAGGCAACCAAAGAAATAATAACATTTGGATTGATAAGATACTCAACCTCAGAACAGATTACAATCGATGGTATTGATCGTTTTTACTAATCCTTTGCTTCTTCATTTATTATAATGTCCTGCATATTTGGGGATTTAAATTTTCCATCAGCGAATTCATTTGACTATTTTTCTTTTATTTTCTATTAGAGTTCTACATCTGAGCAGTACAAGACCACATCTTTAGAGCATACCACTTTTGATTGATAACATTTCCTTCGGGTATTATAATAGAGTATAAATCAATTTTTCAGATTTCCATAGCGGAAGGTGTTGTACTCGGTTTATGAAAAGGAATAAGGCAAGAGAGATCTGTAAGTACATAAGTAGCCATAGAGATGGCTTTACCCTTATTGAGATCGTAGTCGGCATTGCGATTCTGGCAATTGTTATGGCCGCATTCCTGACCTTCTTTGCGGCCTCCTTCCGCCTAAATACAGCTGTTGACAATAACAGTGAAGCCTCCTACCTGGCCCGATCCTATATGGAACAGATCTATGACGAAAGCGTAGGAAGCAGCTACGCATCCGTGACAACAAAGCTGACAGATGCTACTCTCTATGGATTCGACCGGATCGGTACTACGGAAGAATTCGACAAAACTCAGGACAACTACTACATCCGCATCCGCTTTGAGCCGGATACCGGTGGCTTATACAAGGTTCTTGTCCGTATCTATGATAACGGCAACCTGTCAGGCGGTAAGCAAGTAGCGCAGATTGAGGACGTTATTCTCATTCAATGAACAGCAGGGTAAGGGAACGGTAACATGAACAAAAAAGGATTTTCGCTGATAGAACTGATCGTAGTTATGGCCCTCACATCCTTTATACTGGTGATGGGGTTTTCCGTCTATCGCTTCAGCACGCAAACCTACCAGCGAGAAGCGGAACGAACCACGACCCAGTTCAACCTTCGTACCGCTATGACAGTGATTACGAAGGACATCCGCAGAACTCCCGGCTCGGATATCATCGTTGACAGCCCCGGAAATACCATAAGCGTGGGATCCAATGTCTATGAACTGGAGGATAATGCCATTCATGTAAACAGCGGAGTTTTGATCTCGGAGATTTCGGAATTCAACGTGGACAAAACGGGAGACACCATATCCATAGAAATTGTAAGCGAGGAAAACAGTCTGGGGGACTCCGTCTCCTACGAAACAATGGTCGTTGTCAGGAGGTGAAAACCATATGCATAGAAAGTTAATACAGCCCTTCAATAATAACCGAGGCATCGTTCTGGTTTTTGTGGTGATGCTTTTTCTGCTGCTTTCTCTGATCGGCACTTCTATGCTGGTAGCCGCTTCAAGAAACCAGCAAACAGCTGTCCAAAACCGGGACTTCGAATCTGTATATTACATAGCGGAAGCCGGTGTCAACAAGACCGCTGCGGCTCTCCGGGCTCAGGTGGATTCCTCCGATCCCGCTGAAGATCCCGATTCCTTTTTCTCCGCTCTGGAAGATGATATCCTGGGAACCACTGTCCTGGATGACTTTGAAGAGAGCTTCGGCAGCCAGCCGGTGGCTGTGGTGGATGTGAGCCTTGCCGAAATCGTTTCCGCAAATGTCCGCAGATACCGGATTTCCTCGGAAGGCACCATTAACGGACAAAGCAGGTCCGCGGAAGCATTGCTCCTTGCCGAATGGATTCCCCCCACACTGGGAATCGCTTCGAATTTCGTGTACAGCGGCTCCTTCCGCTTTACTGGGTCCTCCATCATGGGCGATGGAGCCACTGCCAATGTAAACGGCAACGTGA
>CAYOYO010000046.1:0-13605 GCA_964408195.1 uncultured Oscillospiraceae bacterium
TTATCATTGACGACATCACTGAAAACAAGAGGGCCGAAGATGCGCTGAAAGAGAAAGCAAACCGAGACCCTCTTACCAGGACCTTTAACAGAAATGTGCTGGATACGATTCTGTTGGATCGTCTCAGTGAATCAAAGGACAAAGGGTATGTCAGCTGCCTTGCTGTGGTAGATGTGGATGATTTTAAAAATATCAACGATAGCAGGGGTCATAGCGCCGGAGACCAGGTGCTGAAATATCTGGCTATGAGGATAAAGGAGGAGCTTGGAGAAAAGGATCTGGTGATTCGAACCGGAGGGGATGAATTTCTGATTTACCTCCATGACATCGAGAATCAGAAGCAGGCTTCTGATTTTATCATGAGAGTTTTTCAAAAAATATCTTCTCAATACAGACTTGAAGATGGTCCGGACGGGAATCCGGATCGTCTGGATGTAAGCTGCAGCATAGGTGCAGCCTTTTTCCCGGAGGACGGTGAAACCGTGGAAGATTTGATGGCACAGGCGGATAAGGCGCTGTATAACGTGAAGAAGAACGGGAAAGCCAATTTCCTATTTATCTGATTTCGATGATTACGTTGTCCAACAAACGTGTTTTTCCAAAGGCCACAGCCAGAGCGATCAGGGTGGGGCCGGCAAGCACTTCCACCGGTTCCAGCGTATCAGTCCTCACGGCTTCGATATAGTCGATCGCAGCCAGGGAATTCTCATCAATACATTCTTTAATCAGCGCTTTGATATTCTGTGTGTTTCTTTCTCCTGCAGCAATGACCCCCTCCGCCAAGCAAAGGCTCCGATACAGACAGGCGGCCTGTTTTCTTTCCTCGGGAGAAAGGTACACATTCCGGGAACTCATAGCTAACCCGTCCTCTTCCCGAACGATGGGGCACATGACTACGTCCACGTCTAAATTTAAATCCCTTGCCATGCGTTGGATGATAAAATACTGCTGGGCATCTTTCTGGCCAAAATAGGCGTGATCGGGAAGGACGATGTTGAAGAGCTTTGACACAATGGTAGCTACTCCTCTGAAATGGTCAGGTCTGCTTCTGCCGCAGAGACTTCCGGAAAGGTCTTTTACTGTAACATAGGTTTGATAGTTTTCCGGATAGAGATCCTCCGTTTTGGGGAAAAAGAGGATATCGACTCCGCTTGCCATGGCCAGCTTGCTGTCCCTTTCAAAATTCCGGGGATACTTAGAAAGATCTTCCCCGGGGGCAAATTGGGTTGGGTTCAAAAATATGCTCAGAATGGTTACGTCGGTTTCCTTTTTCGATCGTTTTATCAGAGATAGATGGCCGTCGTGCAAATAACCCATAGTGGGAACAAAGCCGATGGTGTTACCCTTGCCTTTTTCAATTCTTGCGAGGGCTTTCATTTCCTGTATTGTCAATATTGTGTTCATCTTCGGTTTTCCTTCTGTTCATAATAGGCAGGTAATGATGATATTTTACTCTTTGTTGCGCATTATTGGTAGAAGAATTTGATTAAAATAGCAATAAGAACACAACACGATCTTTATTCATCGATACGACGAGCAATAAGCTTTGCGATGAGAAAATGTTGAAGAAATATCCCAAGATTCAATACATTTAGCAAACATGCGTGGGAGGATTATGAGGCGAGTTTGACCTTCGAGCATTACAGAACAGTATGTGTCATAGGACATCCCACGTTATGAAAGCAGACGAGGCTTATAAATCGACTTCTAAGTCTAGGGAAACATTGTCTAAGGAGAAGTACATTTCGGGTTGAATTGGTGGTGTGAAATAGGTATAATATAGTCAGAATATTACTATGAGGAGTGGGGATTATGCAGATTAAACCATCCGCAAGCATCCGGCAAAACTATAATGAAATTGCAGATCTGTGCAAAGAATCGGGTGAGCCTGTGTATCTTACAAAAAACGGCGAGGGCGATCTCGTGGTAATGGATATTGGGACATTTGTCCGTCGGGAGAAAATGCTCAAACTGCGTGAAGAACTGCTGGCTATCGAGGAAGACCGCCTTGCCGGGCACGCCGGAGTTACTCCGGATGAACTGGACCGCTATCTGGACAGCATAGTTGGTGAGGTGGAACATGGAAAAGAAGCCTCGGTATAAGGTAATTGTCTCTGACCGTGCCCGTCAGATGCTTGCGGGGCAGATCCATTTTTTGGCACAAGAAAGCCTTGCTGCTACCCGCAGGACTAAGGATGAATTGATAGGTCACATTCGTTCCCTTGCTACCATGCCGGAGCGTTTTCCATTTCTCAACACTGAATATATTCCGTTGAACAAATACCACAAAATATTTGCCGGGAAATGTTATCTGATTCTCTATCAGATAAAGGATCAAACGGTATATGTTGACTACATCCTGGACTGCAGGCAGGATTATGGATGGATTGTTAGGTAGGACCTGTTAGGCACATCAGCCGTAGGGGATTATGCTACGATTTTATATGGAGGCAATGGCTCCGGAAAAGACCACGGCATTTTATATGATCGCCGATAAGACCGGAATTCAACGAGGAGGTGCCGGATCTGATTGAGTCAGAGAGCAACTAAGGATGCCATGAAGGCAAGCACTGATGAAAAAGTCAAAGTTTTGGACATTCGAGGAATCTGGAAGCATAACCTGCCGTATATTTTTATTTGGATTGTCTATTATGCGTGGGTCATTGTCTTTTCTACATGGTGGACCGCATCACCTCTAACGGAGACGATTTTTGGTACGGAGCAGCGTGCCCAGATCCATTCCATCAATTTAGTATCTTCAGCGGTCTTCATATTTATCATTCAAAAAGAATGGTTTGTAAAGACTGCCCGTGTGGGAGCGATATCCGTCTTTGCTGCTTTAACCCTGTACTTGATAGCGCCCAATTCTTTCCTTCAGCTCATTGGGGCAATTCTCCTTGGAATCGCATTGGGATGTGTAAATACCAGTATATTGATTCCCTTTGTTTTTACATTGAATAATACGGAAAAACTCTATGCCGTTACGGGAAGCAATATTTTAATTAATGTGATCTTACTATTTCAGGAGAGGGATAGCGGCTTTATGCAAAACAACTACATATTGCTATCCTGTTTCATTCTGGTCATTGCCCTTAGCGCCACCTTGTTTTTCAGGAAAAGCAGCATCCCGGTATATTTTGATGACAGCGTAACCCAGCATCCGGAGTTTCACACAAGGATCTATTTGACCTTGTTTTTCAATTGCGTCTTTGTCATCCTGTGTAAGGGCGCAGGCAAGGGTATACTCAATATAGCAGCGAGCAATTCCAATGATCCCATACTTACCTGGTACTATATCGGCGGACTGGCCGGGTGCTTCATCTATGTTGCAATCTATGCATTTTTCTCTATGGCCTTCGTTTGGCTGGGCAATATTACATTCGGATGCCTAGCTATGGGGCTTTTATGCAATGCTTTCATCCGGGAGATCCCTAATATGGCGGTGGCCTTCGCAATCCTCCTTGGGATTGGCAGTACGATGGGAATGATCAATATGTACTACATCATCGGCGTAGTAGGAAAAAAATACAACAGCATGCGCTATGTGAGATTTTCCATACTCCTTATCGGGATTTGCGGCGGCGTATCCGGTGTCCTTTTAGGAAGATTGATTCAACAAGCCAACACCTTTGAAGTATCCATGGCAGCGTCCATTGTCTCGGTTGCGGTGATGTTGTTGCTTATGGCGCTTTCCCCATTAGTGACCCAGACACACTATTTTGATGATTGGGCAAAAGATTCCGGGGCCTCGGAGATCGATAACGGACGGCATGACGCGTTCCAAAAATATGGGTTAAGCAGACGTGAAAGGGAAGTGTGCGAGCTGCTTCTGCAGGGGTATACTCTTCGTCAGATATCAGGGATATTGTCCATTGCCTATTCTACCGTAAATACATATTGCACATCCTCATACCGGAAATTGGGGATCAACAGCCGAACGGAATTGCTGATTCTATTCAAGGACTATGTCATAAAATAGAAAAATCAGATGAAATGTGGAGCCTCATTAGAACGAATGAGGCTCTATTATTGTGCCCTCATATGAGTTAATGAATGGACGATAGAACCTTGGGGAAGCAGAATAAGACTACAAGCAGCAATTACTGAAATGGAGGTGAGAGAAATGTCACTGTTTCACAGTTTGAAGGGCATGTTTCATCCAAATGAAAGGAGATTCAATGACAGGGATCCGGCCGTGCAAACGACGATTCAGCAAAGTGGGAAACAAAGCAAGGTTGCAAACTTGACGCCGAGAGAGCATGACCTTTTCCTTTTGCTGCTTGAAGGTTATACACTGAAGGAATCAGCACAGCAGCTATCGATCAAATATTCAACGGCGAATACCCACATGACGGGAATCTACAAAAAATTAGGGGTCAATACCAGGGCAGAGCTGATCATAAATTATCGCATGATGGATCATTCGAGGGAATCTGACTTGGAATGATAAAGGGAAGCATTTTATGAAATGTAAGGGAATGAAAGGAGAAACCTCATGAAAAAAGCAGTTATATGGATTTTATTGGTACTATTGGTCCTATCTCTTGTGGGATGTGGTGTAAAGGAAAAGATAGGAGAGAAGGCAGGAGAAGCTCTTACTGAAAAAATACTCGAAGAGTCCGGAGCCGAAAACGTAGACATCGATGGAGATACCGTAACCATCACAGGGGAAGATGGCGAAGAAATGGTATTCGGACAAACGGAATGGCCTTCATCGGATCTGGCAAAAAGCATACCCGAATTCAAAGATGGGAAAATCGTTACCTTGATGGAAATGAGCGATTCTGTTTACATCGTCCTGGAAGAAGTTGATGCGAAGGATGCGGCTGAGTACATGGAAGAACTCAAGAAGGACTTTACGGAGGACACTTATGAAATGAATTCGGCGGATGGTGCGCAATATATGGGTAGCAATGGCGAGGTGGGAATTTCGGCGGTTTACAGTAATGACGCAACTCTCAGCATAGCGGTTGCCTTAATGCCGGAGTAGTTCTTTAAGGAAAACGGAATACAGCACAAAGGGATGTCCGATAAACACAATACGTAGATAAGGGGTAAGGAATGCTAACCAAGGATAATAAAAGCAGGAGAAACAGGAAAATGCGAAGATACGTAACCTCCCTGGTCCTAATATTGGCTTTGCTGGTGCAAACAGTTAGTCCGGCGGTGACTTTGGCAGAGGAACCGCCGGATCCCAGAGCAGTGATCCTGTTGCCGGATGAAAATGGAATTCCTATTTATGGGGACGATAAATTTATCACTGTTACCGGGGATGCGGTAGATGGAGCCGTCTTTCCCGAAATGATTCACTTCTTTGACACCGAGATACCTTTAAATTTACCGGATGGAGAGTATATCGTAAGTGCGAACCTCCATAACTTATACGGCACTGTGGATGAAAATTCTATGCCAAATTATTTTCTGAGTCAAGGGCTTAGCATCACAGCAGAAACCCCTGTAAATACTCCCGTACATATGGCTGGGGATAATCTGGGGCTCCTGACTCTGCAGCCTCCGGCAGCTTCCAACTACATCATCTCGGCCATCTCCATTTTCCCAGAGGGACAAGAGAAGGCCGCCATCATGTACACGCAGAAAGCAGGAGGAGGCGTAAGGAAAGTCCGCATTACACCGGGCACCTATACTATAGTAGCGGCATTATCGGATCAATCCACAGATGATACAAATACATATTTTCTTGAAAAACAAATTGCCATAGGAGCGAACCAGTCTGTCACGCTAACCATGGATGACAATTTTACCTCAGCACTGTCCATGGAGAAGAGTTCCTTCGATAAAGGAGACAAGGTTACCATTTCTCATATCATTTCCGACTCCTACGGGAATCGACTCATAGGGAAAGCCAAAGACCTTCCTATTACCCATGATGGCGAGGAAACTTCTGCTTGGGTAAACGAAGCACCTTTTCTTAAAATACTGAATGCAAGCAATGAAGAAATATACCGTGTTACGAATTCAGGCAATAACAGGCCTGTTTTCGGACAATGGAATCGCTGGAACGAATTTTCCGAGAGGGCATTGGTGGAAAAACCCGATACAGAAACCACTTTCTATTCCGGTGAGTATCAAATTCCCGCGGATATCCCGGGAGGAATCTTCACAGTTAAGATAGAATTGGGTGAGGGGAGCTATACCCATGCCCAAAATCCGGCCAGCTTTATCATAAGAGGGGAAGAGAGTGCCCCGGTATTGGATTCTTTGGCATCACCAACCAATGCTGAAGCGATAACGGTTACAGGAACGGCAACACCGGGCCTTCCGGTAGATGTGCATTACAGCCTTGATGGAGGCGAAAAAATACTCATAGGTACGGCTTTTGCATCGGCGGAAACGGGAAGATTCTCTGTAAACTTTACTCCGCTTCAAGAAGGCAACTATCGCTTTACGGCAGGAAACTCCCAACCGGTAGAACTGATTGTGGATTGGACGGCACCGGCTCCGCCACTGAACTTAGCTGGGGACTCTTCGGATGCGGGAACCATCGCTCTCACTTGGGAAGCACCGGAAGGAGAAGCCATTGCGAAGTACGAAGTGTACAGAAACGGTACGCGATTAACCACAGTAAATACTCCCGGGTATACCGACAGTGGTCTTGTGAATGATACCGAGTATCAATACCAAGTAGTTGCGATAGACCGGGCTGGCAACGGATCAGAGCCTGCAGAGTTATCCATGTTTACAAAGGTGGTTCCGCAACTGATGATAAGCTCCGTAAACTGGCGGGGCTCCTGGGACAGACAAAACCATCTCAACATGGGCTCAAATATCCATTTGACCATCAGCGGAACCCCTGAAGTAAACGGGAAAGCAGTCCTGGAATATATGGATCAGAGTGAAGACTTGAAAACAGAGGAAGCCCTATTAGCGGAAAAGAAAGACGTGGAGGGAAAAGGCACGGGGATATACACAGGTTCCCTCTCCATTCCGGAAGGGGCCAAGAGCATAACAAAGATTACAGGAAGCATCGAGCAGGGTGAATATAAAGAGGAAATGGAAGCAGTGAATCTGCCGGCTCCAATCAACGGTAGCCTCAAGGTACAGCTCTCTGCCGCAACTCTAGAGGAATTCGAGGAGTTAAAAGGAGCAGAGCTATCCCTTTGGAGTAAAGCAAAGGGAAGCGGCAGTAAGGTATTGATCTCCGATGAAGGTGAATATGTCTTTTCCGGCCTGGTCCCCGGGGAGGATTACGAGCTTAAACTAGTGCGGGGTCAAAAGGCTCTCGGTGCTCATGAAAATATTAGTATCCTCGGAGGGACACTGAGCACAAGGGAGTTTGACTTTAACACATCTCTCTCCTGGCTGGATATCCGGGTTGTGGATAAAGCCGGTGAGCCCATTGCGAATACCTTGGTTCAAGTTACTTCTTCAGGGGGCGCACTCCTTACCAGCGGATACAGCGGGCAAGACGGATGGGTGAGAAGCTGGGCCGATAGGGGTAAGGCAGAAAATGCTCCCCTAGTAAAAGATTGTCCCACAGGGGAAACACTCAAGCTCAAGGCAAATGTGCAGTCCTATTTCTGGGAACAGTATCAATCCCCCGCTACCGCCACGAAGACCTTAGCCCCGGGTGGAAATGAGATTATCATTGAGATACCGGATCGGCCGGCAGCTACATTAAAAGGTGCGGTAAGGATGATAGATGGTAGCATCCTGAAGGGTGCCGGCATCACAGCTTATACGAAGATCGGGGACTTTGAAATCCAAAGAACCACTAGCTCTGATGCAGACGGTAACTACGAATTAGGGGTAATCGCAGGTCAGATCAGGCTGGTTGTCACCCACAGATTGGCGGGATCAAAGGAATATATCATAGACGAGGCCTTGAAAAGGGGAGAGGAAAGGGACTACCCCATTTACTTCCCGCTGGAAAAAAGGATCACTCTCAACATGAAATCGAAGAACATCGGCGAAGCGGATTACTATACCAATCCACTGATCGAGCCATTTATTGAAGCCACCGTTACCAACAAAAGGACGGGGAAAACTGCTAAGGTGTATGGCGATTGGCTGGCAGTGACGGTGCCGGATGCAGAACCGGGTGATGAGATAGAAATTACCGTTGACGGCAGCAAAGCAGGCTATAGCAAGAAAACCATTCATGTGGAGCTTGATAAAGATAGCTGGGCCGGTGCAGAAATCAAACTGGATGAGATGGGAAAGATCAAAGCGCTCCCAGTAGATGCTTTTGGAAGGAGCTTTACGGAGCAGCGAGTATATGCGCAGATCTATCGCGTGGATCCGGTTACGGATGAATTGTCCTACGTTGCACAAAACTCCTCCGCCAGCCTAGATCTGATTACCGAAAGCTTGCCGGCAGGAAGATACACCATCGTATTTCATACCTATCCGACAGGTTCCGTTATGACCTATGAACGACTGCTGGAATATTTAGAGGATAATGCCTTTGTGAAAGAAGACCTGGAGGTGACAGATGGGGAGGTCTTTAATATTGGTAACGTAACAGTAGCCAAATTTGAAGAGCGCCGTGGCTGGTATTTCTTCAAGGGAAACGAGGGCAACGGTTTTCGTGCCAGCGCCAATGAAACGAGCCCCGGCAGACTGGTGACGCTCACTGCAAACTTCAGCTATGAAAGTGACATTACACGAATCAGAAATGACAGATTCTATATGACCATACCTGAAGATACGGAATACGTAGAAGACAGCTTGGTAATAAAACTTGTGGAGGGATCAAGGGGTGTGATTCCATATGTGGGTAAAGAGGAAGGGTTCATTGAATTAACAGGAAGATCAGTCATAGGCTCTCCTCTTCCCAAGATAGAAGGCTCCGCTACCTATCAGGTAAGGATATCCGATGAACCGAAGACATCAAACATTGTAGCAAGGTTTTGGGCAGAATTTCGCTCAGGCGACGAGGACTTTAAGGAGACCATCGGTGAAGTGAGCGTTAAAGCTCCTTATCTGTCTCTTTATGTGGATTCCACCATCAATGACAGACAGGTACCCATATCCGGTCAAGCCCCCGCAAATGCCACTGTAAAAATTTATGACAGTTCCTACTACTTGGGGCAAGTGGTGGCAGGGAATAACGGATTATGGAAAACCAATGTAGTGCTTCCTGATCGGGGAAACAATGCAACCCATTACCTCAGGGCGGAGACCGGCGAATCGGGGTTGACGGTATACTCGGAGATTCAGCCGGTATATTATGACCCCAATCAACCTCGTATCACCAGGATAGAGTTTGGGCAGACAGGAGTCTTTAAAAAAGAGATCAAGAGGGGATCCACCTTCCGGTACCTTTGGGACAGGGAAAAGGATCACGAACTGGATGTCTATTTTGATGATGTTTCCCGCATCGAGGATTTTAAAGTGCTTTCGGGCAATGGCACTGTTGTGGCGGAACGAGATCAGATAACCTATAGCCTGTCCGAAAACAAGGCTTCTGCTGTCTGGAAGACACCGGTTATTACAGATGAAATCAGAATCTCATACAGAATTATAAAGGCACCCTTCCGGTATCCGGAGGACTATAAGGATTTACCTGAGGATGTGCTGCGGAGCAATTTGCCGCCCCTTTTCAGAGATGCAACCGTCTTATCGGCAGAGACTACGTATAATCAAGAGACTGAGACATTTGTCTCCAACTCTAAATTGCTTTTAAGCGATGGCTACACTGCGCTGAATACCACTTTTGAAATAAGCGATTATGAGGGGACAGAGACCCTTGCTGAAAACGGATTGCCCATCAAGCTTTTGAGCAAAACGATAACGGAGGGCAATCGGGCAGATACCTTTGAATTTGACTTTATTATTGATCGGGATGTGATTTTAAATGAGGTCCCCATTGAGAAAATGGCAAAGCAATCCGGGATGGGGATTCAGGCTGTCAAAGGTGTAGCAGTTGCGGCGAAAAGCGCAATTCAATACGTTAAGATGAAGGGGGCATTGGGTGCAGTAACCGGCGGAAATAAGCTTTACGAGATCTATGACACCTTTATGACCGGTTTTAACTATGGAAAACAATCGGATGATCTTGATAAGCTAAGAGCCACTGTGGACGGTCCTTGCTTCGAGCCAACTATGCGGGAGTATTACAGAACTGAGATTTTGAAGGCCGAAATTGACTTGAAGTTCTCTACAGGCTATAAAGTTTTCAGCAGTATTGCAATGAATGTGGCAGCAAAGGTTGTGCCCGCGGGTTGGATTGCCGAGGGGGTATCCATAGGAACAAGTGCCACAGGGTCCGTGATTGACAATGGTATGGACGAGGTGACGGAAACAACCTACAAGGATTTGAAACACTATATTGATCAATGGACCTTTTTAACCTGTAGAAGGTCGAAAGACGATCCCAATGATTCCGGATCCGACGGTGGAAAGCAGAATAGAGGCGGCCCCGATGGGGGAGGGATTGGAACTCCTGTTCCCGTGGGTTTAATCGATCCAAGCGGTTATCTTTATGAAGGGGTGGAGGAGAATCGCCTTGCGGGAGTCATGACAACAGCCTTTGAACGGATCGATGGAGAATGGACCTTCTGGGACGCGGAGTGGTTTGCCCAGGAGAATCCCTTGATTACAGATGAAGAGGGACGCTATCAATGGGATGTGCCGGAGGGTCTGTGGAAGGTAATGTATGAAAAGGAAGGCTATGAAGTTACATTCAGTGAGGAACTTCCTGTACCGCCGCCCCAGCTTGAAGTGAATATAGGAATGATTTCCCTTGCGCGACCCACGGTGGAGATCAGCGCCGAGTACGGAGGTGTGATTAAGCTGACCTTTGATAAGTATATGGATCCAACAACCATTGGAAACACTACTTTCAAAGTGTTTGAAAAGGAATTGGATGCTTTCGGCAATCAGGTGCCGGTAGCCGGTAGCATTCAGGCGGTTGAGGCAAAGGCAGATCCCAAAGACGCGACCAAACAACTGGCCAGAATTATTAAATTCACTCCCGACACCTTCCGGGCAGCAGGAGGAGAGTATGCGGTCTGGGTGAGCGATATGGTACGCGACTATGGGGGAAAGACCATGGCCGAAGCGGCAACAGGGGACGTAATCATCCCGGAAAGACCCCTTGATCCCGGGAGAGACAGAGATAAGAAAAAGGATATGGAAGAGCCTCCCGTGGGCGAACAGCCTATCATGGCAAAAGGAAAGACACTGACCTTAAGATACGAAGCAAAGCCCAATGAGGATGTTAACGCCTTAGTGGTTTACAAGAGGGATGAGCAAGGTAACCTGGAAATAGTGAAGGCCTCAGCTTATGACCCGGTTACCCGGACTATGAGGTTTATTGGAGAAGAGGGTGGCGATTACATTGTAGGCCATCACCCCAAGAGCTTTCACGACACGAATATGTGGGCAAAGGACGCAATCTCCTATCTTGCCGCAAGGGGGATAATAGACGGAGTGGGTGATGGTAAATTCGAACCCCAAAGGCGCATCACAAGGGCTGAGTTCATAAAGATTCTGGTGAGCATCGCAGTAGATATAGACTCGGGTGAATACGGTGACTCCGGCTACAAAGATGTGAAAAGCGACGCCTGGTATGCAAAGTATATTTCCTGGGCAACGAAAAATGGTGTAGCAAGCGGTTATGAAGATGAAAGTTTTCGACCAGAAGATCCCATTACCAGAGAGCAGATGGCCCTGGTGTTAAGCAATTTTGGGTATGTAATCGGATTGAAATTGGAAGCTGAAAAAGAGGGAGGGGAATTTGCCGATGCAGACCGTATTGGATCCTGGGCAGAAGATGCCATAAGGAAGATGCAAGAGGCCGGTATCATCCATGGCAAAACCGGTGGAATCTACGATCCAAAGGGCTACACCACTAGAGCAGAAGCGGCTCAGGTTGTAGCCGGGATACTGGCAAGATATCTAAATCAAGCTCGTTAGTGCATGATAAAGGGAACAAGAGCCGGGAAAAGCATATAGCTTCCCGGCTCTTGTTCCCTTTATACACATGCTTGACACGAAATTCTATTGGTATATTCGTTTATTAGAGCCCCATGAAACCCACCGTGGCAAATGCGATAACAGAGAGTATCATTCCCATGATGCCGTAAGGCAATTGGGTGATGGCATGGCGGAAGTTATAACAACCGCAGGCAGCAGAGGTAAGAATCGTAGCATCGGAATAGAAACAGATGTGGCTGCCCCACACACCGGCGGAACAGACCGCGCCAACGGCGATGAACGGATTTGCACCCAAAGCCGTTGCCAGCGGGATAACGATGGGCATGGCGATGACATACATACCCCAGCTGATGCCCATGACAAACTCCGTGATCCCAAAGGTGATGAAGATGACCAGAGGCAGCATGGCGGGTGACATAAAGCGCAGACCAACATCAACGACGAAATCGATAAAGCCGATCTGCTCGCAGGCTGCCGCAAAGAAATAGGCAAGAACCACCATGAAGAGGGGGAATAGCATGTTCTTGATTCCTTTGATAAATAGATCCATGTATTCCTGAGGACTCATGATGCCGCCGAATACGTAGTAAATAAAGATAAAAGCACAAGTGGTGATAACACCTTTCTGCATGTCCACATCCAGCAGGATGGTTGATGCTACCAGGCAGATGATAGGCAGGAAGAAGGTGGAGAGCTTTGGATTTTCGGGAACCTCAAAAACTTCTCCGGCTTTAATATCGATTTTTTCGGATCCCGGAGGAGCCAGTTGACCTGTTTCCTTTACTCGGTCAAAGGCCTTCTTCATAGGCCCGATAATCGGTATGACTCCTAAAATCACCAGCAAGGTAACAGTCATAGCCGCCCATGCATAAAAATTATATGGAATGGTCTTGATAAAGTAGATAACCCCCTGTCCCTCCGGCGCAAGTCCGTGTTGCACCATCAGGTTTCCGATGAAGATTCCCCTGGTGGAAATGGGTACCAGGACGCACATGGGAGCCGCAGTCGAATCGATTACATAAGCAAGTATCTCCCGAGGCTGCTGATGCCTGTCGGTAATCGTAGTCATAGAGGCCCCTATGGTAAGGCAGGCCAGATAGTCATCGATAAAAATAATCAAGGCCAGGATATAGGTCCATATCAGGGTGCCTCTGCTTGTTTTGGCACGATTGGCAACAAACTCGCCAAATGCGTAGGCACCGCCCGCTTTTTCTATCAGCGCGATGATGCTCCCCATCAGACCGCATACGATAAAGAGCCAACCGATATCTCCATCGGTCATGATTTCAAGAAATGAATCGCTCAGAGGAGTGAAAAAGCCTCCTTTGTGGGCCATGAGAAAACCCATGAGGCCTCCAAGCATCAGCGCTTCCAGAATGCGCTTGGTATAAAAGACATAAAACAAAAGAAATGCTGCAGGGAATACACTTACGATTCCGAAAGCTTCTCCATAACCCGGAGAAAGTAAGATGGCGATAACGAAGATAATCAGGGCGATGCCATAGGTCCTCATTATTTTCGGATAGTCTTCGTATTTCGCTTTTACAATAGGGTTCTTCCGGTTTGTGATTTGATCCATACTATGTAATCCTCCTTTCAAATGCTTACCCGTTAAATAAATCTCACCTCCCGGTTCTATGAAAGATAAATGGCAACTATAATACCATTTTACATATAATTTGCATTTATTCAAGTATATAATTC
>CAYOYO010000047.1:0-13475 GCA_964408195.1 uncultured Oscillospiraceae bacterium
TTTTTCATGCTATCATTTCTCCTTTTTCAATACACGTTTCCTATTGGACGACGATGGTGTATTCGGCGATTTTTTCACCGTTATACCGTATTTCAACCACTTTTTTACCGGTGGTGGTAAAGGGGCGGCCTTGGGTCAGATTTACCGTTTTGGAAGTGTAAAAGCTGACGTTGCCGCTGATGTCTTTTTCCGTTCCTCCGCTTTGGATCACGGCCAGAACGCCGGCGGTGTCAAAGCCTTCTCCCAGCGCATAGGTGGTTTTCTCCGGATAGGTCTTGACCTGTACCGTGGTCTTTGCGCCTTCGGAAGAGACTTCCCGGAAAAATACGATTTTCCCGTTGTCCGGGGCGGAGCCCTGGGAGGCTTTGCCGATCACGGTGGTGTTGCCTCCGCCGGTGCTTCCGCCGGAAACGACAAGCAGCTTCTGGTTGTCGTAATCTCTGATGGTGCAGAAGGAGGAATATCGGTTGATTCTCCAGGGATGGGGATTTTTGCTGGTTGTGGATTGCAGCTGTTCGCCTTCGACGGACCCGGGCAGCATGATATAAGTCCCGTCATAGCCGATGGAATACTGGGGTCCCCGTTCAGGGTCGTCACTAACCAGTTTGATATTGTAGGGTTTGGGCGGCCGTTCCCCTTTAAGTTCCAGCCAATACCGGCCTCCCGCCACAGGATAAACAAATTTGCCGGATATCTGCATATAGTAGTCGCCGTCGGGCAAGACTCCTTCTCCGGTGATCGGTTCCAGGACTGTGGAGGCTTCCTCATATCTTGTCCCCGTGTAGGGAGCGCCCGGCTGTATGACTGCCTGACCCAGGGCAGTGTCCCAATAAACATTGAACTGGGATTCTGTACCTGAGAGCTTTTGGGCAAATTCCCGGAGCTGGATGTAATTGGTGCTGCCATTGATCAGGCGGGCATCGGAAAAGGAAAAAACTTCGCCGTTCATCTTGAACTTTGTATCGCTGCTCCGGACGTTCTTTGTATTTTGCATTTTGCTGCCGGTCACAGTGCCAGTGAAGGCCTTGCCCGGCTCGATTACTGCGTATTGGCCGTCCCAGCCTATGTCAAACTGCGCCACGGTTCTGTTGAGCAATGTAGCGATGGCCCGGAGTTGCAGATAGTTTGTCTGATTGATCGAATAGGCCTGCTTGACCACTTGGGGCGCATCCATCACCGTATCGACTCCTTTGCCTTTTACCACGAAGTCTGTATCACTTGGGGTTGCACTATCAGGGCCGGAATAAGTGGCAGTTTTGGAAGGCTTAGCCCCACCAAACTGAACCAGGGTTTCCGCATCCACGACGAAAATTCTTAGATTAAAAAGCCTTTCGTTCCTCCAACTGCTAAAGGAATACTCATTATTTACTGCCGTGGTAATTTTGCCGCCTTGGGCAAAGGGTACATAGATGGCATCATCGTAATGGCAGGCAAAGTCAACCAGCGGATACATTGGCCCCCCCGAAAAAGTAATGTTATTGAAGGGCCAAAGAAGGTAATCTGTGTAAGCATCTTCTGTTTTTTGGGTGCATTTTATGGTTGCCCCGGCGGGTACCACAACGCAGAAGGTTGTCACGTAACCCTCTGTTGCGCTTTCACTTTTACTGTCCATAGCATACACATTTGAAATTTCCATTACAAAGGTGTCACAGTCGATGGTTCTGGTTTTGCCGGCTGCAAATGCCGTTTCTGTGGTGGCCGGTATCAGGGCCACCACCAGACACAGTACCAGCAGCATGCTCATCAATCGTCTCTTCATATGGCTTTTTCCTCCTTATTGTCCTTTTTGCTTTCCTCGTCGGCCGTCCGAAAGCCCATCAGCAACGAGGGAATGCGGTTCATGGGTTTTCGCAGCATGTGGTTGTAACTTATGGACGCTTCACGGTAGAGCATCCGGCTCGTCTCCAGCATACCGGCGGAGAAGGGTGCGTTTGGGCTGTCCATGGCCTGTAAGTACAGCCCTTCGTGCAGACGCAGCTGCTCTAAAAGACCGGCAAGGCTGTTTTGCTTTGCCGACAGTTCCTTATAGACGGTTGTAAACCAGATCGTCACGAAACCCGCCACACAGATGCCTGCAATAATGCAAGCTATGAAAGTGGGCACACGGCGTCACCACCTCTCATGTTGTATTTAACGACAGGATAACAGAAAAAACGCCGAAAACCCGTTTCCGGCTTTAACGGTAGTGGATTTCGGCCTGAATGGTAATTGAGATGGTTGAGGAACCTAGAAAATTGTAGTAAACTGACTATATGTCAAAAGGAGAGGAGGCGGAAGGGCTGAAAATTGCTATTTGCGACGACGATAAGCGGGATTTGCTGCAAATCGCTTCTCTGCTGGAATCCTATCGGCACGATCGGAAGGCGGAGCTTTCCTATGTGAGCTTTCAGTGCGCTACGGAGCTTTTGGCCTCCATGGACACCAGAAATTATGATTTGCTTCTGTTGGATGTGCTGATGCCCGGCGTCAACGGGTTGCAGGCTGCCCGGGAAATTCGGTATTGCAATAACCCTACGGAAATCGTCTTCCTGACCTCGTCGCCTGAATACGCAGTAGAGAGCTACAGCGTTGCGGCCCACTATTATCTTTTGAAGCCCGCCACGGAAGAGAAGCTGTTTCCCATCCTGGACAGGCTCATGGTCAATTTTAAAAGGCCGGAGAACACCCTGCGGATCAAAACGCAGACCAGTGTTCTCAGTCTGCCTTATGGAAAAATCGAATACATAGAGGTCAACGCAAAAAAGCTCTATTTTTATCTAACGGACAGCAGTAAGAGAGAGATATCCGGCAGCCTTACGGATTTTGAACGTGTTCTGTTGAAAAGGCCCGGTTTTATAAAGGTGCATCGCTCCTATCTCATGAATCTGCAGTGGGTACAGGAGCTGCGTCCTGGTGAGCTTGTGACATCCACAGGGCGGCGTGTGCCGGTGTCAAGAACGGCTTATCCTCAGGTTCGGACTGCCTATACGCATTTTTTGTTCCGAGAAGCGGAGGAATTTGCGCAGGACAGAGGAGGCCATCCGGAATGAGTGTAACTGTTATAGGGCTTATACGATTCGGATTCTCTCTGATCTTTGGTGTGGCGGTTTCGGTTCTCTTCGCGGGGATAGAGCGTACGCGGAAGAGCAAAATTGTTGTTGGACTCTCCTGCGTGATTCTCCTTTTTGTTCAATCTGCTTGCTGGTGGTTTTTGGGCCTAGACATGACGTCAAAACTGTATCCGCTTATCATCCATGTGCCGATGATACTTTTATTTTCCTTATATTTTAAGCGGCCCTGGCTAACCTCCGCCGCCAGTGTGCTTTCCGCTTACCTGTGCTTTCAGGTTCCGCGTTGGGTCGGTTTCCTTGGGGGAGCCTCCTATGGCAGCAGGCTCGCAGATCACATTTTTTATATCGTAACTGTGTTTTTGGCCTACTATTTCCTGAAAAGATATGTGGCCGGATCCATCCGGGAGCTGATGGAGAAATCCATTCATTCCCGCTTGCTTTTAGGGGTGGTGCCGTTTTTTTTCTACATGTCTGACTATATCACCATCATCTACACCGATATTCTACACGAGGGCACAGAGTGGACGGTGCAGATCATGCCCTCCACAATGTCTGTTTTCTATTTCGTGTTTATCGTCCTCTACTATGCCGAAATAGAAAAACAGACGGATGCACAGAGAGAGCGGGAAATGCTCATTGCCCAGCTTCAATTGGCGAAAACAGAGTTTTCCGCACTCCGCAGGTTACAGGAATGTACCGCAGTTTATCGTCACGATATGCGACATCATTTCACATTTCTGCAAAGCTTAGCCGCAGAGGGCAACATCAAAGGAATTAAGGAATACCTGGAAACAACCCAGTCCGATATCGACTCCATTACCCCGATGCGCTTCTGCGAAAATGAAACGGCTAACCTGATTTTATCCGCCTTTTCCGCCAGAGCCGTCCAGGAGGGGGTTCTGCTTTCCGTGGATGCGAAACTGCCGGTTATGATCCCCCTGAGCGATACCGAGTTTTGCTCGCTTCTCTCCAACAGCCTTGAAAACGCCATTACCGCCGCTGCTGCCTGCCTCGATTCCCAGTGCAAAACCGTGACTTTTAAGGCGCAGGTACACAAAAACAAGTTGCTGATTTCCATAGATAATTCCTATTCCGGAGAAATCAGAATGAAAGCCGGACTTCCCCAGTCGCCCTTTGCGGGTCATGGCTACGGAACCCGCAGCATCGTGTCTATCGCCGAAGAGCATGGGGGGCAGGCTATCTTCAATACTGAAGATGGTGTATTCAAGTTAAAAATCATGCTCCCTCTCAGAAGCACAAAAGAGCAGGCTTAATGCCCCCAAGCCATTTCTGCCGCAGGTTCAAATCCCCATACTTTCGACCAAAGAAATAAGGCGCACTCATTTCTGAGTATGCCTTATTTTTTTGGTCGAGGTGACAGGATTTGAACCTGCGGCCTCTACGTCCCGAACGTAGCGCTCTACCAAACTGAGCCACACCTCGTTAGTATTGTCATTGTATAGGCTGCACCATTGGCGCAACCACTTCATTATGATACCGTCTTTTCTCCCTCTTGTCAACGGAAAACTCTGCGCTGCGGTTGAAGATGGTAGACCCCTTGACACTTCTGCTATAATCTTATTGATGAGTATTCGAAACGTAACAAGTTTACAGGAGGACACCCATGAAAAACTCTATTATAAAACTAGCCAAAGAAAACAATATCGATGAAGTGCGGTTTATCGATGCTGATAATTTGACGGAAGACTACATCGGGGATGTGGATAAATTTACGGGCCGGCAGCCTGCTGACGTGATGCCGGATGCAAAAACGGTGATTGTTTTTTCCACCTATATCGGCAGGTTTGCAACAAACCCTTCTCCCGATTATGGGCGTACAAGTCGCCTGGTGCTTTCCGGCTACTATGCAAATATTGTAAAGCCACTGACTCCGATGAAAGAATACCTAGAGTCATGCGGTTACAAGGCTTTCATCGTAGATGGCGAGAGCGACCAAGCTTCCATCCCTCTAAAAGGTGCCGGTGTGAAAGCCGGTTTAGGGTGGATCGGCAAAAACTCTTTACTGATCAGCAACAAGTATGGATCCTTTCAAGCATTGGGAGCGATTCTCACCGATGCGGACATAAGTGAAACGTATCCATTGGCGGAAAATGGATGCGGAGAGTGTCAGGAGTGCATGAATGCCTGTCCTTCCCACGCAATTAAGACACCGGAAATCCTTGACCGACCGAATTGCCTATCCAACTTTCTGGAGGATGATGACCCCGAAACGGATATTTCTCGCGGTTTGGACTTGGATGGTTATTTCTTTGAATGTGACATCTGTCAAAATGCATGTCCATGGAACCGGAAACATATGGAGACGCCTTTGGATACTCCTTATGGAAGGCTTTTTGATCCGAACAAACTCAATCCTGTTATGGAATTGAGCCATTTGCGAAACATGGATGCGAAGACTTACGAGAGAGAAATTGTCCCCCTGATGATCGGTTATCAACTCCCTTATGAAACATTCAAGCGCAATATCGAGATCCTACTGCGATAAGGGTGCAGTGCTTCCGGGGAATGAAAAAGCCGGGGCTATAATATGCTTGCCCCGGCTTCTATTTCGTTTTCCTTAAACCAATTCCAGAAATACCATCTCTGCAGCATCGCCCTGTCTGGGTCCCAGCTTGAGAATCCTGGTATATCCGCCGCTTCTTTCGGCATACTTGGGAGCGATTTCATCAAACAACTTCTTCACCACATCCTCGTCAAAGATGACTGACATGGCTTGTCTCCTGGCATGCAGGTCTCCGCGCTTTCCTAAGGTGATCATCTTTTCAGCGATCTTCCTGGCTTCCTTTGCTCTGCAGTCGGTGGTGGATATTCTGCCTTCCCGAAGCAGGTCGGTAACCAGGTTGCGGAGCATGAGATTTCTATGAGCGGTCGGCCTGCCTAATTTTCTATAGCCCGGCATATGCTTAACCTCCTTATTTCCTATTCGTCACTGGGCTTGAGACTGAGCCCCAGTTCTTCCAATTTATTCTTTACTTCGTCCAGAGATTTTTTGCCCAAGTTGCGGACTTTCATCATGTCTTCCTCTGAGCGATGGGTCAGCTCTTCAACGGTATTGATTGCCGCCCTCTTCAGGCAATTAAAGGAACGGACGGAGAGCTCCAGCTCTTCGATGGTCATCTCTAAAGCCTTTTCCTTCTGGTCTTCTTCTTTTTCAACCAAGATTTCCACCGCATCCATGCTGTCTGTGAGATCAATGAAGAGCTTCAGATGCTCCTGCATAATCTTTGCCCCGATGGATACGCCTTCTTTCGGCGTAATGCTACCGTCGGTCCAGACCTCCAAAACCAACTTGTCATAGTCGGTAATCTGACCCACACGGGTGTTCTCCACTACGAAGTTCACCTTTGTTACAGGGGTGAAGATGGAATCCACAGGTATCATAGCGATGGGCATATTGTCGTATTTGTTCTGGTCCGCGCCCACATAGCCTCTGCCTTTAGAAATGTTCAGCTCCATCATCAGGGATGCATTTTCTTCCAAGGTGGCAATGTGAAGATCTTTATTGAAAACTTCCAGCCCGCTGTCTCCGATGATGTCACCGGCAACGACTTCTTTGGGACCTACGGCGTTGATAATCACCCTTTTGGTGTTGTCGCTGTCCGTGATCCGCACTGCCAGCTTCTTCAAATTCAATATAATCTCCGTCACGTCTTCTTTCACACCGGGAATGGTGGAGAATTCGTGAAGAATCCCGTCTATTTTCACGGAAGTCACTGCTGCACCGGGAAGTGAACTGAGAAGAATTCTCCGCAGACTGTTCCCTAAAGTGGTTCCGTATCCCCGCTCCAAAGGTTCCACCACAAATTTTCCGTAGTTGTATTGCCCTTCGGGAGACAAGCATTCGATTGTCGGCTTTTCAATTTCTATCATTGTAAAACCCTCCTTTTCTAAAATTCGTCATTCCGAAACCTCCGTAAGATCCCGGAATGGCGCCTTCCAATTACTTGGAGTAGAGCTCAACGATGAGGTGCTCAGCAACAGGAGTATCGATTTCTTCTCTAAGGGGCATTGCTAGAATTTTGCCTTCCAGTTTATCCGTATCGACGCTGATCCAAGACGGAGTGCTGATGGACATATCTCTGATTTCCTTGAACTTGGGGGAAGAAGTGCTCTTCTCCTTCACTTTGATCACATCACCGGCCGTTACTTGGAAGGAGGGAATGTTCTGCTTCTTCCCGTTGACGGTAAAGTGGTTGTGGGTCACCAGCTGCCTGGCTTCTTTCCTGGAAGAGGCAAATCCCATGCGGAAAATTACATTGTCTAATCTGGTTTCCAGCATGATGAGCAGGTTTTCACCTGTAAGTCCCTTCCTTTTCGCCGCTTTATCAAAATAATTGCGGAACTGGGCTTCCAGAACTCCGTAGAAACGCTTAGCCTTCTGTTTTTCACGCAGCTGAAGTCCATATTCCGTGATTTTGGCTCTTCTGTTTTGTCCGTGCTGTCCCGGTGCATAGGCTCTCTTATCTACGGCGCATTTGCCGCTGTAGCATCTTTCGCCTTTGAGGAACAGCTTCTGTCCTTCCCTTCTGCACTGTCTGCAAGAGGGTCCTGTATATCTGGCCATTCTAATGACACCTCCCTTTCATTAAACTCTTCTTCTCTTCGGCGGCCTGCATCCGTTGTGGGGGATCGGTGTGATGTCCTTGATCATATTGATTTCAAGCCCTGCTGCCTGCAGCGCTCTGATCGCAGCTTCACGACCGGATCCAGGTCCCTTTACATATACTTCCACCGTCTTCAGTCCATGCTCCATTGCAGCTTTTGCCGCTTCCTCCGCTGCCATTTGTGCAGCATAGGGAGTAGATTTTCTGGATCCTTTGAATCCAAGGGATCCGGCGCTGGACCATGAAAGGGCGTTGCCGGAAAGATCTGTGAGCGTCACCAAAGTATTGTTGAAGCTCGACTGAATATGGGCTTGACCGCGTTCGATGTTTTTACGTTCTCTTCTCTTTGTACGAACGGTCTTTTTTACTTGCTTTGCCATCGTTTCGAACCTCCTTTACTTTTTCTTTCTGCCCACGGTTTTCTTCGGGCCTTTTCTTGTTCTTGCGTTGGTCTTGGTGTTCTGGCCTCTTACGGGGAGACCTCTTCTATGCCTGATCCCTCTGTAGCAGCCGATTTCCATCAGCCGCTTGATGTTCAGGGAAACCTCTCTTCTGAGATCTCCTTCCACATGGTATTCGGAATCAATGATTTTCCTGATTGCACCTACTTCATCTTCAGACAGATCCTTAATCCTCACATCGGGATTGATACCCGCTTTCCTGAGGATATCCAAGGATGTTGTCCTTCCGATGCCGTATATATAGGTAAGTCCGATTTCTACTCTTTTGTCTCTTGGTAAATCGACACCGGCTATACGAGCCATATGCTGTTTCCTCCTTCTTTAAATCATCAATAATATATGAATGCCCCATCGGTCGTTTCGCTGCCTCACGGCAGGAAAACACAGCCGCTCCCGACAGATGCATCGCTGACGCTGTTTCGATTGTCTCAGCCTTGGGTCTGCTTGTGCTTTGGATTTTCGCAGATGACCATGACTTTTCCGTTTCTCTTGATTATCTTGCATTTTTCGCAGATGGCTTTTACGGAAGCTCTTACTTTCATTTTTTCCTCCTGACCTGCGGTATGTACCGCAACTTTGCTTATTACTTAAATCCCCTTATTTATCTCTCCAGGTGATTCTCCCTCTGGAGAGGTCATAGGGAGATAACTCTACCTTTACTCTGTCTCCGGGCAAAATCCTGATGAAATTCATTCTGATTTTTCCGGAAATGTGAGCAAGCACTTCGTAGCCGTTTTCCAACTTCACAACGAACATGGCATTTGGCTGCGCATCCAACACAGTGCCGAAAACCTCGATGACATCTTTTTTAGCCATAAACACACCCCCCTTAACTAGGACTCTTCTATCTCGCTTAGCTTTGTCAGCAACAAAGGTTCTTCTTCTGTAATGACCACAGTGTTCTCATAGTGGGCCGACCGTTTCCCGTCTTCGGTAGTCACCGTCCAATCATCAGACAGCACCTTCACCTGCCAGCCTCCTTCGTTGACCATAGGTTCGATAGCGAATACCATCCCTGCTGTCAACCTGGGTCCTCTTCCCGGAATCCCGTAGTTGGGTATCTGGGGGTCTTCATGCATGCTTTTACCGATGCCGTGCCCCACATAGTCCCTTACTATAGAAAAACCGTTGTTTTCAACATATTGCTGAATTGCATGGGATATGTCCGAAAGCCGATATCCCGGCCTGCAGAATTTTAATCCCTCATAAAAGCTTTCCTCAGTAATGGTGATCAGTCGTGCTGCCACCTCATGGACCCTTCCTACCGGGTAAGTCCGGGCGGCATCACTGTAATAGCCTTTGTGTATCGTCCCCGCATCCACGCTCACAATGTCCCCTTCCTGAAGCACTCTCTTCGGGGAAGGAATCCCATGGACCACTTCGTTGTTGACGGAGACACAGGCACTTGCCGGGTAGCCGTTATAGCCTTTGAAGGCCGGTACCATCTTATATGCCAAAATGCTATGCTCTACAAAATCATCCACATCCTTGGTGGTGACGCCGGGCTTTATGATTTGTGAGAGTTGGTGGAGAATCTTTGCCGTAACAGCGCCTGCTTCCCGCATCAACCGAATCTCTTCTTCGGACTTGATAATAATCATTTTACACACCAAGCGCGGATAGAGCGGCTTCCAAGGTGTCTTCCGGCGTGCCCGATCCGTCGATTTGAAGCAAATTGCCCTCGCTCCGGTAGTACTCAATCAAGGGCGCTGTCTGGGACTGATAGACCGCAAACCTGTTTCTCACCGTTTCTTCTGTATCGTCGGCTCTCTGATAGGTTTCGCCGCCGCAGACGTCGCAGATGCCTTCATGTTTTGTTGGCATGGTAACCACATGATAGATTCGTCCGCAGGATTTGCAGACCCTCCTGCCAATCATTCGCCGCATCAACAGCTCTTCATCGGCTACCAGATCGATTACTTTATCGATGGCGCAACCCCTGGACTTCATGTATTCATCAAGCTTGGCAGCCTGATAGACCGTCCGGGGAAAGCCGTCCAGGAGGAAGCCGCCCGCGCAATCTGTCTCTCCAAGCCGATCTGTCACAATATTGATGACAACTTCGTCCGGGACCAACTCGCCTTTATCCATGTACTCTTTTGCACGCATACCCAGCGGATTGCCTTCCTTGATGCTTCTGCGGAAAATCGAGCCAGTGGAGATATGCGGCGCATTGAACCTTTCGGACAGCGCGGTTGCCAGCGTACCTTTGCCGGCCCCCGGAGGGCCCAACAAAATTAGCTTAAACAATTGGTATCCTTCTTTCTATTTCAGGAAACCCTGGTAGTTGCGCATTACCATCTGGGTCTCCAGCTGCTTCATGGTATCCAATGCCACACCTACTGCGATGAGCAGGGAAGTGCCACCAAAACCGATATTAAGTGCTGTGAATTCTTGAATCAATGTGGGCAGTGTGGCTACCAAAGCCAGAAAGATAGCACCTACAAAAGTAATTCTCGTCATCACCTTGTTTAAATATTCAACGGTAGACCTTCCGGGACGAATCCCGGGGATGAACCCGCCGTTTGCCTTCATATTATTCGCCACATCCAGAGGGTTAAACGTAACCGATGTATAGAAATAGGTGAAGAATACGATAAGGATGATGTTGAAGATTGCATACACCCAGACACCCGGGTTTCCTGCAGGAGACAGCCACTTGGTCACAAAATCGTTGAAGGCTGTGCCCGGAAAGAAATAGGTGAGCGTCAGCGGAAACTGCAACAGGGAGAGGGAAAAGATGACTGGGATTACACCGGCCTGGTTCACCTTCATGGGAATATGGGTGCTCTGTCCTCCGTACATCTTCCTGCCTACTACCCTCTTTGCATACTGCACCGGAATTTTTCTCTGCCCCTGTTGTACCATGACGATACCGATGACGACGATCAGGGCAAAAATCACGAACAGTACGATGGATAACAGTCCAATCTCCTCAGCCTTGTAGGACAGCCATGTAGAGTGCACCGCGCTGGGAGCTCTGGCGATAATACCGCCGAAGATGATCAGAGAGATGCCGTTTCCGATGCCGTTCTCGTTAATCTGCTCACCCAGCCACATGAGGAAAGCGGTGCCTGCCGACAAGGTCAGCACGATGACTGTAATGTTGAAAAAGCTCTTGTCGGGTACCGCCTGGCGGAAAAGGCCCAGGGTCATACCGATGGCCTGGACAAAAGCCAGGATAACGGTGAGATAGCGGGTGTATTGTGCAATCTTTTTCTTGCCTTCTGTCCCCTCTTTTGCCAGAGCCTCCAGCTTTGGAATGGCTATGGTGAGAAGCTGAAGGATGATGGAAGCTGTGATGTATGGAGTGATGCTCAGGGCGAAGATCGTAAAGTTGCTGAATGCACCTCCTGAAAACAGGTCAAACAGGCTCAACAGTCCAAGGTCCCCTGCAAACACATCCTCCAATATGGTACGATCGATGCCTGGAACGGGAATGTTGGAACCCAGCCGGAATACAAGCAGCATCAGAAGTGTAAATATAATCTTTCTTCTGATGTCCGCGATCTTCCAGGCCCGTGCAACTGTCCGAAGCATTTCCATATTAAATCACCTGGGCCTTTCCTCCGGCAGACTCAATCTTTTCAACTGCAGTTTTGCTGAATTTGTGAGCCTTAACGGTGATTTTCTTTTCTAGATTGCCTTCGCCGAGGATTTTTATCCCGTCTACGACCTTCTTCGCAAGGCCTGCTTCCATGAGAAGTTCCGGGGTGACCTCTGTGCCGTCTTCAAAAACATTGAGAGCATCAATATTGATGATTTCCCACTGTTTTTTCCAGATATTTGTGAAGCCCCTCTTAGGGATTCTTCTGTATAAGGGCATCTGACCACCTTCAAAGCCAAGGCGCGTCCCGCCTCCGCTTCTGGAATTCTGGCCGTTCATGCCTCTTCCTGCTGTCTTGCCCTGTCCGGAGCCTGTTCCTCTGCCCTTTCGCTTAGGGTTTTTGGAAGCGCCTTCCGGGGCTCTCAGTTCATGTAATTTCATGCTTGCACCTCCCTTTACAGTTGTTCAACTTTGACAAGATGCTTAACCTTATCGATGGCGCCGCCGGTTTGCGGCGTGTCGGGCTGCTCAACTGAGTGCTGCAGCTTTTTGAGTCCCAACGCTTCCAATACTTTTCTTTGGTTCGGGGAAGCACCGATGGGGCTTTTTACCAAAGTAATCCGAACTTTTTTATCAGCCATTCTGGTGTCCTCCTTATCCTAGAATTTCCTGCTTTGTTTTTCCTCTGAGTTTGCCGACGCTTTCTGCGGTCTTCAGCATCCTGAGGCCTTCAATGGTGGCAGCTGCCATGTTTCCCGAATTGTTGCTGCCGATGGACTTTGCTCTCACATCTTTCACTCCGGCCAGCTCCAGTACTGTACGAACGGAGCTTCCCGCGATAACGCCGGTACCGGGGGCGGCAGGCATGATCAGAACCTGACCCGCTCCGAAGATTCCCAATGTCCTGTGAGGTATGGTAGTTCCCAAGGTGGGAACGTAAATCAGTCTCTTTTTTGCATCCTCGATGGCTTTTCTGACAGCCTCGGGAATTTCCTGAGCCTTGCCCAGACCAACACCCACGTAACCATTCTTATCGCCTACCACAACGGTGACGCTGAACCGGAAGTTCTTGCCGCCTTTAACAACTTTGGTTACACGGCGGATATTCACGATGGATTCCGTGAGATCAAGCTTGGATGCATCAATGGTATTCTGTCGCATTCTCTTCCTCCTCCTGTTAGAATTTGAGACCGGCGGAACGCGCACCGTCAGCCAGTTCTTTTACTCTTCCGTGATATAAGAATCCGCCTCTGTCAAAGCAAACCGTTTCGATACCCTTTTCCAGTGCTCTCTTGCCCAAAGCTTCACCCACCGCTTTTGCGGCTTCTTTGTTTCCGCCGTAGGACAGCTGTCCCTTGATCTCTTTGTCCAAGGTGGATGCGGAGACTAAGGTGTTGCCGTTCACATCATCGATGATCTGAGCAAAAATATTGGAGAGGCTTCTGTATACACACAGTCTCGGCCTTTCAGGAGTACCGAAAACGTCTCTTCTCACTCTTGCATGTCTCTGTACACGCTTGTCGTTTCTGCTGTTCTTTTTAGCCATTTTCTTCACTCCTTTCTATTTCTTAGCGCCGGCCTTGCCTTCCTTGCGGAGGACATTTTCACCGGCATAACGGAAGCCTTTGCCCTTATAGGGTTCTACAGGCCTCTTGGCTCTGATATTCGCAGCATAGTTGCCAACCAGGGCTTTGTCTATGCCTCTTACGATCACTTCGTTTCCTGCGACTTCCGTCTGAATCCCTTCCGGGTCTTCCATATCTACAGGATGGGAATATCCCAGTTGGAGAGC
>CAYOYO010000048.1:0-5123 GCA_964408195.1 uncultured Oscillospiraceae bacterium
CCATTGGTTTCCTTTGGGCCGGCAACGGACCATCTTCATGGCCACAGCAAGCAGAGGCAGATCAAGAAGCAGTAGCCAGAACTCCGGCCGTACCACTTCCCGGATTACATTCCATACATCCGGCAGATATTTTGCGGAGCCTATGGCATTAATGGACAGAAAGCCGTTAAAGTAGGCATTATGGGTCACATCGCAAAACATCAACAGGGAGAAAACCGCATAGAGGCCATAAGGAATCCATGGGCTCCTAAAGCTGTTAAAAAGAAGGAGGAGGATGCATGCGGTGGCCAACCAAAGAAACAGCAGATTGATCTCAATGTCCATGAGACGATAAAACACCAGCGGTTTTATAATCAGACAGCCGCTGATGATCCATTTCCACAGGTCGAATTCACTATCTCCCAAGAAATCCCTTTGGTGCATCTTCTATGTATTCGGACCTGCGACAGCCGCTCCGGTCCTTCCTTTCTTTACATTATAGTAAATATATGCTATCATTTATCTGCAGAAAAATGTAGATAAATTTGAAATTTATTTGGAAATCGGCGATTCTGTCGCCTCGTATTCCTGAGGGCGGATATTATCCGTCTGTTTTCATTACGGAAGACATTTTATCAAATTGAAAGCCTCTACACAATTCTGCCCTAAAGAATTTGATCATGAGAGCGGAATGTTCCGGACAGCAAAAGAAAAGGGAGATAGATGCATGAAGATTTGCGTGATTGGTTTAGGCTATATTGGGCTTCCTACAGCGGCCATGTTTGCTTCGGCCGGTGTTTTCGTCGTAGGCGTTGACCGTAACCCCAAAATCATCGAAGCGTTGAACCGGGGTGAAATCATCATAGAAGAAGAAGGCTTGGGAGAGTTGGTGGACTGGGTGGTTAAGGAAGGCACGCTCCGAGGATCTTTAACACCGGAAGAGGCGGACGCATTTATTATTGCTGTACCCACACCCATTACCGAAGACAAAAAAGCCGATATGCGCTATGTAGCCTCTGCAACAGAAAGCATCGTTCCTTTTTTAAGGACCGGCAATACCGTCATCCTGGAATCCACTTCTCCCATAGGTACCGTCGACGGCCTCATGCTGCCCATATTGGAGAGATCCGGGTTAGAGATGGGAGTTGAACTCTTTGTGGGCCATTCGCCCGAGCGAGTCATTCCCGGCCAGATCCTGAATGAACTCGTAAATAACAGCCGCATTGCCGGTGGCATCAACCCGGAATCTGCCCGTCGGATTGCACAGATTTATCAGACCTTTGTCCGTGGCCAAATCTATACAACAGACACGCGCACTGCCGAACTCTGTAAAGTAGCTGAAAACACTTACCGTGATGTGAATATCGCCTTTGCCAACGAACTTGCAAAAATATGTGAAAACATAGGCGTCAATGTGTGGGAGGCCATCAGTCTTTGTAATAAGCATCCCCGTGTCAACATCCATCAGCCGGGCCCAGGGGTAGGGGGCCATTGCATTGCGGTTGATCCATGGTTTATCGTGGAGAAGCAGCCGGATACGGCGAAAATCATCCACCTGAGCCGCAATACCAACGATTCTATGCCTGCCCATGTTGCCTCGGAAATTCTCACTGTTTTGGATGGCATTGACGATCCCGTCGTAACCGTCCTGGGAGTTACCTATAAGCCTAACGTTGACGATATGAGAGAAAGTCCCCTTCTGCATCTGATTCGGATTCTAAAAGAGCGGGGGATTCAGGTTCGGGTTTTTGATCCGCATGTAGCGGGCGCAGCTATGGCGCAGAAACCTATAGTGGGGAAGCATGCAGTGGACAAGCATGTGGCAGACAGGGCTGTTATGGATGGAAGCGCGACGGACAGAACTCTTACAGAAAAGTATATCGATGGCAAACATGAAGTAAACGGACTTTTGGAGGAGGCCGTGACCGGCAGCGATCTTCTAGTGCTGGGTGTCCACCACGACCAGTTTAGCGATTTGCCCTTCGGAAAGCTGGGTGCCCTGATGCGACACAGGAATTTCTACGATACCCGAAACTTTATTCCTGCTGAAACCGTTGAGGATGCAGGCTTCTCCTACTATCTGCTGGGCAGTAAACAGCGTTAAATTGTTTTGTGTGTTTCACCAGGTATAAATACAACTTCTTTATGTCTTATGTTGGTTTTAAGTCTTTCCGTGTCAACGTGATTAACGAACGATTGGCTATACAAAAAAAGGAAATATATGATCTTACTTGTATAGCCTAAGCAATAAAACTGGCAAAACATGATACTTTTTGACTGTTTTTTGCTGCAGCTAACCAAAAAAACGCATCAGAGAATTTACTTGTATAACAAATGCCCTGTTTGTTATACAAATAACCGCTTTTTCACCAAATTCTGGTTACCTCCCAGGAAATCCTGGATTCTAGTAATTCTCAAATGGCTTAAAATCAGGCTTTCAGCTTCGACAGTTTTTGCTGAATGCTGACGGTTATACAAGAAAGACACTTTTCCGAGGATTTTGGTTAATAGTTGACCGCTTCCGCCGCCAGAATTTATCGGAAGATGTTACTAGTCATAGCTTCATGGCCATAAGGGGGCATATCTCCTTGTAAACCGCAGTATTAAATTTCAGGTTTTCTTCAATCGTTTTGAATTTTTGTGAAAAACCCCAGGTACATGAGCATGGCGGCGAGGCCCCAGAAATAGGCCATCATATAGGGCTCTTCAAAGATGTTTTCGAAATAGCAATGGACAAGGACACCGCATAGCCCGGAGAATATGCCTACCGCCATTGCTTTTTTATTTCCTACTGCCTGTACCAGGGGATCGTGGCCTTTCCGGTTTTCTACCGGCTCCACCAGGAGATTTGTTTCCGGTGAAAATCCGATACCGCTGCGATAGACGGATCTTAAACCCCAGATTAATAATCCCGCTATCAGCAACAGGAAAAAGGCAATTCCAATATACCCCATCTCTACCATGGTTTTCAGATAATAATTGTCCATGTAGAAATAACTGAACTCCTCTGTCTCGTCCAGAAGCTGGTTGTTCATGGCAACTGCACCGCCAAACCGCCCCAGTCCAAAACCGGTCCAGGGATTGTTTTCCATCAGAAGGAGCCGACCGGTTGCCCATCGCAAAGCCCTTCCGCCTACCGCGGAGGCCTCCGCATAATCGCTGGTAAACAGATAGGTCAGCCGTGAGGTGATTGAAGGGACGAAGACCAACACCGATGCCACGGCAGCTCCCATAATAACCAACAATCTCCTGTCCAAATAGAGAGCGAAGAGGGTGATTGCCACTACCATCCCTACCCAGGCACCGCGCGAGAAGGTGAACAGGAGACAGAGACACATGAGTCCCGTGACTCCGAGGAAAAACAACTTAGCCCAGACTTTCTTGCAATAATAAATCATTGCGGCAGCCAAAGGGGCCGTTAGAACGATCAGGGAGCCAAATATATTGGGGCTCCCTGTCAGAGAGAATACCCGGGTGCGAACTCCCATTTCCGTTTGGCTCACCCAGCCCGCAGGGATGGGAACGGCGATAATGTATTGATAGATTCCGTGAAGGCTGAGCAACGCACCCATGCCCAGCATCGTATAGAAAATCACTTTGAAATCTTCATCATTCTCGATGAGCCGGATGATCAGAAAGAACCAGACCATGTATTCGACCACAGCCCGATATCCCGCAAGGGCAACGGCAGGATACGGGTCAACCAGGGACATAAGTAGAAAGCCCACCGCCATAAAGAGCAGAATATACCCATCCAAGGGGGTCTCCCGGCCCGTGGCTTCGCTCTGGTCTATGGTTTTGCTCTGATCTATGCCTTTACTCTGACCCAAGGCTTTTCTCCAAAGAATGAGGAAAGCAGCCACAAAAATGAAGAGTTCTTCCCAAAGGGAAGCAACGACACCCAAAGATATCGTATCTCTGATGATGTATTCCAGTGGGAGATAAAGGGCAAAAGCCACAAGCAGCCACTGGTGAAGGTTGAGCTTATGAATCAGCCTGAACAAGATGCTGCCTTTTGTGATACGAAAGTAAATATCTCTAAGCAGAGTTACCAATCGGCAAAATAGGCTTTGTTCCAGTATGAGGCCGATGGCTCCCAAAAATCTGCGCAGCTTTCCAAGAACCCTGCCGTATTTAGAAAAAGCCGCGGTATTCTCTACATCACAGAAACGAATCCAGACCTTCCGGGAAACGGAACATTCATAGTTTCGTTTCAGGAAAAGCGAGAACCGACCCAATAGGCTATCATGCCAACCATTGCACAATGTGAGAAAGACGAGGTGAAATCCTCTCCATATCAAACTATCCTGAATTATGGTATTCATGACTTCTCCCGGCTTACTCTCCGATTTCTACGTAACGAATGGTTCCGCTGCACTCAAAGGTCTGGGTTTTCAGAATGAAGGTTTTGCCTGCCCGGAGCTCCTGGCTGCCGATTTTCGGGCTGGGTGTATCTTTTGCAACGGTTGTCTTTATTTTCACCACCACGTCCTTCTTGCTGGGGTCCGTGGCATCCACGATGACTCCGTCATCACGGATAGCCTGCATCACGTAATCCTCCAACCAGACATCGGTGACGGTTGCGCTCATATACTCATTTCCGGCAACCAGCTTTTCACCTACAAGATCCTGCCTCAGTATTTCGTCCACCAGTCTGGGGGCGGTGCCGATGATGACCACCTCTGCAGTGAGCTCTGTCTGAGGAGATACCGCATCGTTGATCTTCTGCCCGAAAAGCTGCAGACCGACGGCCCCTGCTATGGCGATGACAGCAATCAAAATCAATAGATCCACCACATTAATGATGCCGAAAAGTTTGCCCTTCTCATTGATAATTCTCATTCCAACCTCCATAAGATACAATCACAACCAGCCAGGGGGACAGACCCCTTGTCCGGAAAACCGGACAAGGGGTCTGTCCCCCTGGCTGGTTTTTCGATCATGTAAGGCCTCGTGCCTTCAAAATTTCTTCCATTTGTCGAACCCTCTCATCCCAGGAGCAAGCCCTTCCGTATTCCATGCGCTTTGTCGCTTTTTCCGGATCCTGCTCCTTCAGAGCTTCCCTACATTTTACCACAAAATCATCCTGATTTTCAGCAATATATACCACATCGGCATAATCCAACACCTGCAAAGGTTCCCTG
>CAYOYO010000048.1:5133-13466 GCA_964408195.1 uncultured Oscillospiraceae bacterium
CACCTGACATGGCTCCCGAGTGCTGACAATGGGCTTCCCCGTAGCCAGATACTCGTAGAATTTCAGGGGGCTCACATCTTTGGAGAGCCTTCCTTCTTGAAAAAGATTGAGGCATACATCAAAATCCCGAATTATATCAGGTAGTTTCTCCTGAGGAACCAGACCCATGAACCGGATGTTGGGATACGCCCGCAACGAGGACAAATCTACACCCGGCAGGCTGCGGCCCACGAGGATCAATTCTCCTTCGGGAAAGGCCTCCGCAAGGGCTCTCATATATTCATAGTCAATGCATTCCTGAAGCATGCCAACAAAGCCGAAGACCGGCTTTGATCCGTTGGGATTCCTAGCTCCCCATGTGGGCTCCTCCCATTTCGTTGCTGCCTGAGAAAAGAGCTCATAATCCGCACCGTTTGGAATCATCTCTGTATTCTCGTTGTATGTCCGCAGGGTATTATACAGCCCCGCCGCTGTACAGAAGACCTGATCCGCGGCGGTGGCCAGATCCTGTTCCATCCTGTCCACTACCTTTGGGTCTATCATCCCCTTATATGCGGAATGGCGGTCCACGCAGTCATAGATGACTCCTTTATTTGGAATCAGGGAGATTAAATCGCAAGAGGTGGGAGAGTAACACCAGAGATATGGCTCCGTAAAACCTTGCTCCTTCATCCGCTTCCTGATATAGGCGGCAAGGCGCTTCTGGTTCAACCGGTTAATAAAGCGGTATCGATTGAAAAAAGGGAGAACCGCAGGAGGTGCATATACCGTAATATTATCCTTGACCCTTTCACCCGGCTTCCTGCAGGAGAGCAGCTTTCCAAGAGCCGATCTGTCCTTCAGCGGAGCCAGGTAGGAGACCGGCGGATCTATATAAAGTATCTCCGCATCCTGCAAGCGGTTCATTACGTTCTGCTTGCGGGTGGGAACCGGATGGTAGCTTGAAGTTGAAACGCAGACAATCTGCCGCATCATGCGCTCCTTTCACAAGACGTTAGCAGCCGCCTTGCCGCATCGATATTGATCCTCTGAGCCTGCTTTAATCGATTGGCGGCCTCCGTTGCCTCAGAACTTCCCTTTTGCAAGGCGTGATCGATTTCCCGGCAAAGTCTGTCCTCCGTGAGGGATATCAATGGGATACAGGCGGTTGAACCGATATCCTTGATGAAGCTGTCTACTTTCACATCATAGGATATCCCGATGACGGGAGCACCCCCGGCTGTTGCAAAAATCAGCGAGTGAAGCCGCATTCCTACCACGGCTTCCATAGAGCCAAGCATACCGATGAGCTCCTCTACTCCATGCCTGCGGCTGCAGGTATAATAGGGGCTGACCATTCTTTTTGTAACGCTGTCTGCGGCAGTTATGTCCTTGGGAATTTCAATCGGGAGAAATACAGGCGTTACACCGTAAGTTTTCCAGGCATAATCTGCAGCCTCCCCCACTTTCTCGGGGTTATAAAAATCCGGCCAGTTTCGCAGGCAGAAGCCAATCTTGCGTATTCCTTCGGGGATTCCTTCCTCTGTAAACGCTGCTTCCACCGCTATCGGCCCTGCCTTTTGAATATTCACGGTAGGGTCTGCCGCCAGGATGATTTCCGGCCTTTCCACCTTCATCTCTTTCAGCAGCTCCAGAGAAACGCTGTCCCTCAGGGTTATGATATCCGCCGTGCTGTTAAGCACTCTGGCGGCAATTCGCCTGTTCTTAGGGGAGTTGATGGGTCCGATGCCGCAGCCGTACATAATGATTTTGCAGCCGCACCACCTGGCGGCTTTCAGGGTAAAAAGATAAAAGTAAAGAGACCTTGAAGAGGTTACATCCTGAATCAGGCTGCCTCCTCCGTTTACGAAAATCTCCGCTTTCCGAAGGCTGCTTATAAAGGCAAACAAGTCAAATATGTACATAGCCCTTGTCTTGTTGACCGATCTTGTTTCTTTCTTATTCCTCGACATGACCCAGAAGGGCATGTCCGGGTTGATTTCACGGAACTGGGACAGGATTGCCTTGAGGATTGCTTCGTCCCCTGCATTTCCTCTGCCATAGGCTCCACAGATTACCGCTCCCTGTCTTCCGGTATTCAACTGTCTGCGGATAATGGTCTGGTAGACTTTTTCCTGATCCTCGCGCATACGGGTAAGGGAAAAATCCGTCTTGGCCTTCCGGAACAGGTTTTCTGCCAGGCTGCGCCTCAGCTCTTCGTCCACGGACAACCGGTATATGTAGTCGCTGAAGGTATCCACGTCCCCCGCTTCAAAAAGGAAACCATTCTCCCCGTGGCTGATAAGAGCCGGTATACCTCCTACCCTGCTGGCTACAGCCGGGCAATGCTCGTAGGCCCCTTCCAGCAGGGAATAGGGAAACGTCTCAGAAAGGGAGGCCAACACATTGATATCCACTTTGGAGAAAAAGCCTTGAATATCGCTAATCCATCCCACGAACTCCACCCGATGACGGATTCCCAGGTTCTTCGCCAGGGCTTTCAATTCCTCTTCGTCTTCACCGGTACCGGCAATGAGGAGTTTTAGCCTGGGATTTTTTTTCCAGGCTATGTGAAAAGCCCGGATTACCGTTCCGATATCCTTTATGGGGGTAAGCCTAGCCGCAATACCCACAACGATATCTTCCTCCTCCGCCTTGGATGGTTTGGGTTCCACGGATGCATTGGAAAAATCCAGACCGTTATAGATGGTAAAGATCCTCCAGGGATCAAATCCCCTCTCGATGAGGTTCTGCTCCATTCTGCCCGCCACCGCCATATAGAAGTCCATATTGCGTAAGGCGATGGCATTGATGAGGCCGAAGGTATACTGTTTCAGGGGCATTCCTAAATAGTCCAGTCTGGGATCCGAGTGGACCGTAGTCATCACCGGGATGGTCCTGAGCTTTTTTACAAGGACTCCCAACATGTTGGCCTTTGCTCCGTGGCAGTGAATCACATCCGGCTTAAAGTCGTCTACCTCGGAAAGTGCCATCTTCATATCCTTGAAAATATTCCACCCGTTTTCTGCAACCACCACATCCAGGCCCATCTCCCTGCCTTCGTCGGCCAGCACGCCGCCGCGAAAGCTGACCAGCCTGAGATCGTTACTGGCAGACAGTTCCCTTGCCAGGGACAGAATATGGGTTTTGCCTCCGCCGATATCACCGCCGGCTGCAAACAGCATTATTTTCATAAAATCCTCCCGGGGATGCTGCAATGTGAGATAAATTTTAATACAATCCCGTTATTATGGTTGCCACCTGGGCGCGGGTGACAGGATCTTTCGGCCATACTTTCCCGCTGTAGCCGGAGACCACCTGCTGGTTCACCAAGGTTTTCACATAGGGCAAGGCCCAGTCGGCAATCTGGCTTTGGTCTGCGAAAACTGTCAGATCCGCTTCTGCAAATCCCCGGATCTGTGTGCGACCGATTATGGTCATGACTTCCTGTCTGCTGATAGGTCCGGCAGGATTGAAGGAAATGATTCCATCGGAACCGGATCCCATGATAATCCCCATACCATACATGGCCTTAACCGATTCTAAGGCCCAGGAGGGTATGGCGGCGGCATCCACAAAGGGCAGCACCACATTCTCAAATCCGACAGCCTTCTCACCCATCCAATTGCTCATCAACACGGCAAATTCCGCCCTTGTGATGCTCTTATCGGGATGATAAACAAGCCCCGACTCCGTATTTACTCCATTGACCACTTTCTGTCCGTAAAGAAAAGCGGTGTTATCCCTGCCCCAGTGCCCTTCCATATCCGCAAAAGGCTGTGGAGAAGAAGGGTCGGCGGGAATGGTCAGCCCGGCACGGCCAAGATTACCGCTCTCATCGGAAACGGTCAGGGCAATTCTGTGCATGGCTCCGTCTGCTGCCGGAAGAGCCGCTGTCAGGGTTCCGGTTCCCGGATGATACCCGAACTGGAGTGCCTTGCCGTCAAAGGTCAGATTCATGTCACCGGCTACGATTCCGGTGTCCACCCCATCGCTGACAAGTGCGGTCAGAGTACCGCCGCTTGCGCTCAACCGGATCTGCGGAGGTTCCAGATCAACATAGTAACCGATCCCTCCCATAAACTGGTCCATGTAAAGGCTTCCCGCAAGAGAGCCGGTGGCCAATAGCTTCATAGAGGCCAGTGCCGAGGCTCCTTGGGGCAGAGCCACATTGACCATCTTCCAACCGGAAAAATCTATCTGGGTCCCAATCACCTCTTTTGGCCCTTCAGGTGTGTTTACAACCAGGGAAAGTGTGTTGCCGGATCTGTCTCCGTATACCCAAAAGCTAATGGCACCGAGGCTCCTGGTGAAGGCCAGCGAAGACGGTATGACGATTTCGTTCGTTCCGGTCTCCGTGAAATCATAAAGGATTTCCCCGCTGCGGTACCCATAGCGGACCTTAGTCAGATCTCCTGTCACATTGACCCGGAGTCCGGGAGCCGGCTGGATTTGAAAAGCGTTGGTGGCATTCTCAAAGGTTTCCAGTCGCCATGCCTCACTGGTGATGGTCACATTCACCGACGCAGTAGTTCCTCCTGCAGAAGCAGTAATGGATCCCGTGCCCTTTGTGATGTTGGCGGCTGTGAAGCGCCCGTTTTCATCTATGGTTCCGATTTCACCGGCCACGGTCCAGGTATAGCACTTGTCCTGAGACAAAAGCGGCAGCTTCTGGTAAATGGCAGACGCAGAGAAGTCCACAGTATCCCCGGATGTAACGTTGACTGCGGTGGTTGCTTTGCCGTCCGTCTGGTTTGCAATGGTGATGCTTTCAGGCTTACTTACCACGGTGACCTGAGCGGCAGCAGTGGTTTTGTTGTTCATCTTTGCCGTAATTTCACCGGTGCCTGCTCCCGTCCCCGCTGTAAATATATTATCGGCACTGAAGGTGCCAACTCCGCCTGCAACGCTGAAGGCAAGAGAGGAAGGGGCTGTTACCGGATAGTAATTCTCATCGGTGGCTTTTACCGTGAAACTTTGCGATGCGCCTGACAACATTCGGAGGTTGTAAGGATAAAGGTGCAGGTTCGCCAGCCTCCCTGTGGGCGAGGCGGTGTTTACCAGGAGGATGTAGTTTGCACAGTTCCTCAGGCTACCCTGAGAGGGGCTGTTGACGGTAGTGAGGCTGCTTTCCCCCGGATAGATGGAATGAATGGCGGTGGATCCCCCTCCATCCATATTGACAGCTTCCACACAGCCCAGCTCCAGGAGGCGGGCGGCCAGCTGGGACAGGGTGGCACCCTTGCTGTGATTAGCCAGCCTGCCGTCTACCGTGTAGAACAGGATGCTTCCGTCAGCCCGGATGCCCAAAGCCGTACGGGGATGAATTTCCGGATTTGCCGGCGCCACATTGGCCCCGGCGGTTATAAGTTTCTCCCCCCCGCCCACTGCGTAAGCCACATCGTTCCATGCAGGATCTGCCGGGAAACTGATAGTAAGGGAGTCCCCCGGAAGAAGCTTCATCAAGGCGGACAGGGTTCCTGGATAATTGGTTCCCGACGCCATGGTTAAGAGGAGCATGCCCTCGGGAACCACGGTAGGTCCCATGGCATTCACAACAGAATTAACCGTTGCATTTACCATGCCGTTCAACCGCAGTTCATCGGTATCTACCGATAATAGAATATTATATGTGGGAATAGAGGCTTTGTTGGAGTCATCATCGCCGTAATCTCTTGTATAGAGCATAAGGCCGGAGGCCAAGGTGACGGTCTTGTTCAAGTGAACCGAACCAATGGTTGTTCCCAGCGCAGGCCCTTCAACACGAATGTTCAAATTGGGTCGTCCTATGACAGCACTGCCGTCGCCATAGAAGCCCACAGAGGGGTTGGCCATGCTTTCCGAAGTAATCAGCCTTCCCTCTTTGATGGTCAGCCCCACGGGAACGCCGTTGCTCATATTGAAATAATCTCCGTTCAAACCGGCGACCACATACTTGCCTTCATTGAAAGCGTTGGCTGCCACGGTCTTGAAACTTGCCGCTCCGTATACATCATTTCCATGAGAGATCATGGGGACAATGCTGCCCCCCGGTACGTATTCAATGTAGTTTTCTGTTATCTTATCCGTATAGCCGGTGTTCCAATAGATGCCGTTAGCTAATAGAGTTTCTTCGCCAATCAGCAGGGATTTCCCATAGAGCCTGTCCCCAAGGCTGTCAGCAAAGGCTGTCCATCCGCTGAATGCACTTATTATCAGAGCCGCTGTAAGTAACAGTGAAATACGTTTTTTGAAATTTCTCATGAGCTTGTTCCTTGTCCTTTTCGTTTCCCGTTCCGTTATGCGTTTTCTTGTTGGATCTTATGTACTTTCCTATTCGATGGTGTAGGCGCCTTTTACCATTACCCATATATCCGTTGCTGCGCTGATGCCCCTGCCATCGTCTCTGGGGATCAATAAAAGGTGGTTCTTTGTGACGGCAAAGGTACCTAAGAGGTCTTTCCCTTCCGTCACGTCGGAGAGTCCGTCCTGCCCCTTTGCCACCGCAAGAGCCCCTCCGCTGCGCAGGATAAGCTCTGTCCCGGCTCCGCCGATAAGATTCTTCCCTGCCTCTACGAAGACTGGCTCAAATACTGGTCCCGAGCCTCCTCCGCTGCCCTTCAGGGCTGCAATCTGGGCGTCCACATAGCTTTTGGTCACCACCGGGTCCTCCGGCGAGCCCGGCTCATAACCGGCAGCCCCCACCGCCGCCGTAGTGACGATGAGGGCCAGAACTGCAACCAATATTGTGAAATTTGCTTTGTTCATTTGCCTTCTCCTTTGTGATTTCACAGATCCGGTTATCAGAAGTCCACGATGCCCAGGCTGATGGTCAGGGCTTCGTTGGTCTTTTCAATACTGCTGTCATCAATGCGGCCGATTTTCTCTCTCAATCGTTTTTTGTCTATCGTTCTCAGCTGCTCCAGCAGAATCACCGAATCCTTTGCCAGACCATGCCCCTCCGCAGTGATTTCCACATGGGTGGGGAGTTTGGCCTTATTGATCTGCGAAGTGACTGCGGCTACGATGACCGTAGGGCTATATTTATTGCCAACGTCATTCTGGACTACCAGAACAGGCCTGACTCCGCCTTGTTCCGAGCCGATGACAGGACTTAAATCGGCAAAGTAGATCTCACCTTTTTTTACAATCAAGTCACTCACTCTCTCTTCCGTAGATTCCGACGGGAATCTCACCCGTGACGGATATTATTTCAAATGGATCTCGTTTCATATTCTTCAAGGTCTGCAAGAGCTTCCCTCATCCCTTCTTCGGCCAGACTCAGGCTGAGTTTTCCCATCTCCTCATATCCGCGTATCAGCTCCTGGCGGATGCGTTTTTTCTTCTGTTCTGCCAGATAGAGGATGAGAGCCTCTCTGATCAATTCACTCCTGTTTTTATTCTCTTCTCTTGATGCCCGATCTGCCTGCTCCAGCAGGGCTCCGGGCAGAGTAATTATTATTTTTTTCAGATTCTGCATGCGCTCACCTCTTGCTTTCTCTATATATGTTTGTATATCCAATCATATATCCAGTCTAGCGTCCGTGTCGCATTTTGTCAAATCTTTTCCTTCTGTAATCTTTTGGATGGCCAAACCCGTCATGGCTGCGATGTCGGAAGCAATGACACCGTATTCTCCCAGGACCTTCGCTGCTATATCGCCGGCGGAACCGTGAATATAGACCCCGCAGGCTGCCGCCGTAAAACAGGAACAACCTTGTCCCGCCAGTGCACCGATGATGCCTGATAACACATCACCGCTGCCGCCGGTGGCCATGCCCGGGTTTCCTGTCGTATTAATATATGTCTGCCCTTTTGGGGCTGCCACAAGGGTACCTGCCCCTTTTAAGACGGCAACGGCTCCCATTTGTTCCGCAAGGCAGCCTACGGCATTGAACCGGTCACCATTGATATTCTCGGTGCTGCAACCTAAAAGCCTGGCCGCTTCTCCCGGGTGAGGGGTTATAATCAGCCGGTCTTTTGCCTCTTTTGCGGCTTCCTTCAGCACGTGGTTTGCGGCAAGCAAATTGAGCCCGTCCGCATCAAGCACGATAGCGGGGCAGCTGCTTCGCAACGCATTATGAATTAACAGAACATTGGACGGATCATCTCCCAACCCCGGACCGATAACCATGGCCTGGTATTCTCCAAGCCTTTCCGGTGGAAGCGATCTGGATACACAGGTTGCTTCGGGTACGCCGATCTGTATGACAGGAAATAGCTCCTCGGGGATGGATACCCTTACAAGACCGGCTCCGCTGCGCAGGGCCCCTCTGGCACTAAGGATTGCCGCCCCGGCCATGCCTTTGCTGCCTGCCACGATTAATACCCTACCGCATTGACCTTTATGTAGCTCCTTTTCTCGCTTCCTGATG
>CAYOYO010000049.1:0-13367 GCA_964408195.1 uncultured Oscillospiraceae bacterium
GCCCGTCTTGCCAGGTAGGCACTTGCTTGCCATTCGCCGTGGTGCAACTACAGGCGCCGCTGCTCCGAAGGGTCTGTCCCCCTGGCTGGTTAAAAGGAGAATGCATGATTCTAATTCCGGAGCTTCTGGCCCCTGCGGGCGGGCCGAAGCAGCTGATTGCCGCTGTTGAAAACGGAGCGGACGCCGTCTATCTTGGGGGTAAGCTGTTTAACGCCCGGCAGAACGCAGCAAATTTTGATGATGAAGAGCTGAAAAAGGCATTGGAATACACCCATGTGAGGGGCACCAATGCCTACATCACTTTGAATACGCTGATCAACGATGAAGAGATGGGGGAAGCCCTGGAATATGCAGGCAAGGTTTATGAAGCCGGTGCCGATGCGCTGATCGTCCAGGACCTGGGGTTCGCCGACGCAGTAAAAAAGCAGCTGCCGGACCTACCCCTTCATTTCAGCACCCAGGCCACTGTTTATAATCTGGAAGGAGTAAAGGTGGCAGAGCGACTTGGAGCCAGCCGGGTAATTCTGGCCAGGGAGCTCTCTCTTGCAGAAATCCGGGAAATCGCCAATGGGACAAGCCTTGAACTGGAGATGTTTGTCCATGGAGCTCTGTGCCAATGCTATTCCGGCCAGTGCTATCTCAGCAGCATGATTGGCGGAAGAAGCGGAAACCGGGGCAGCTGTGCCCAGCCCTGTCGTCTGCCTTATACCATCACAAAGGACTTACGGGGGCAGGAGGCGGCAACTGAGAGTGCATATTTTCTGAGCCCCAAGGACTTCTGTACTATCGAACATCTGGATAAGCTTGTTGCTTCCGGAGTAGGAAGTCTTAAAATTGAAGGCAGGATGAAATCCCCCGAATATGTAGCCATCGTAACGGGAATCTATCGAAGATATCTGGATGCATACGCAAGCTCGGCAGAAGCAGTCTCTGTGGATCCCGAGGACCTGAAAGACCTAAAGCAAATCTACAATCGGGGGGGCTTTACCACAGGATATCTCTTTTCCAACCCGGGCAGGGAACTGATTACGAAAGAACGGGCAAAGCATTGGGGAACTTACCTGGGCAAAGTGACGGGCCGGAACCCACGAAAGAAGTTTGTAGACATCCGCTTGTCGGACAGCCTTTCCATGGGGGATGGAATTGAAATCGTCAGCAAAGATATGCCCGGGAATCTTGTGACCCGGATGCTGAAGGACGGACAAAATGCCCAGTGTGGCAGGGCGGGAGAGATCATTACCGTCGGCTATATTGAAGGAAACGTAAAAATTGGGGACTCGGTCTATAAGATTTCCGACAAGGCGTTGAATGCCGAGGCTGCTCAAACCTTTGCCGGTCGTACTCTGAAAAGAATCCCATTGGTAGCTGAATTTAAAGCACTGGCGGGAGAACTCTTGAGTCTGTCGCTGAAAGATCCAGATGGAAACCGGGTCACAATCACCAGCGCTTTCTCACCGGAACCTGCCATCAATAAACCCCTTACAGAAGAATCTGCAAAAGCACAAATCGAAAAGACCGGCGCCTCTCCGTTTGAAGTGAGAAACATCTCATTTGAAATCGGTGAGAACGTCTCTGTCCCCTTGTCGGAAATCAACGCAATTCGTCGAAAGGCGATAGACGATTTGATTGAAATCAGAGGGGTTCGTTACCCGGGAAGGAAGGCAGGGCCCACCAGGCCGGGTAGAGCCGTTGCGGGGAGAACCGGAACCAAGACCATGAAAAACGAGACGGACACCGGAGAAATCGGAGACACTCACCGGGCTTTTGCTCCCCTTTTATCGGCTTACCTGTACCAATGGAGATCACAGGAAGACATAAAATCCCTCCCTGTTGACAGGATATACCTGCCGCTGCTACCCCGGTTTGGAAAAGAGCATTTAAAAACCATTGAGATGTTGAAAGAAAAGGGAATGCAGGTATATCTCGCCATTCCCCCGGTAACGAGAGGAGAGGCAGATAGCAGACTGAGAGAGCAGGCCCCTACTCTTCCGAATCTGGGCATTGACGGGCTGCTCATCGGCAACCTGGGGCATCTGGCCACGTTGAAAGATTCCGGGCTGCCTCTCATCGGAGATTACTCTCTGAATACTTATAACAGCCAATCGGTGATGACCGCAGCTTCACTGGGTCTTCAGGGAATCACCCTTTCCCATGAGCTTTCTCTTTCACAGCTTACGAACATCCGGCCGTTTGAGACAGAGCTGGAGGTTACGGTCTATGGGCGGGTTCCGGTGATGATCAGCGAGCACTGCCCCATTGGCAGCGGGGTCTCCCGAAAACCGGATGGTCGATCATGCGGCCTGTGTCAAAAGGGCAACTATTTTCTTAAGGACCGGGCCGGGGCGGTATTCCCCGTTTTAGGGGATCCGGACAGTTGCAGAGCCACCATACTCAACAAGGACATTCGAAAGACTCCGGAGCATATGCGTGGGCTTTGGGAAGCGGGTATCACCTCATTTCGCCTCTATTTCCATCGGGAGAACCGGGAAGAAATGGAGAGGATTGCCCGACTTTTTCGCCGGGGAGGAGCAGATTAGGAGAAAAAATGGAGATTTTCAAATACGGGGACCCGGAAATAGAGTATCTGAAGAAGAAGGATAAAAAGCTGGGAGAGGCAATCGGTCGAATCGGAAAAATAGAGCGTGAAATCATACCGGATCTTTATACGGCATTGATCAGCAGCATCGTAGGCCAGCAGATTTCCAGCAGAGCCGCCGATACTGTATGGGCAAGGCTCCGCGGTATATCGGAGGAAATAACTCCGAAATCCCTAGCCGCAATTCCTATGGAAGAAATACAGAAGTGCGGCATGAGCATGCGTAAGGCGGCCTATATCAAGGGAATAACCGATGCGGTTATTGATGGTAGGCTGGATATGGAAGAGCTGAAAACCCTTCCTGATGAGGAAGTGGTGAAAAGGCTCACTGCCTTCCATGGAATTGGCGTATGGACAGCGGAAATGCTCATGATTTTCTCCATGGAAAGACCTGATGTGCTCAGCTGGAACGACCTGGCCATCCGTCGGGGGATGAGCAGGCTTTACCACCATAAAGATCTGACGAAAGAGCAATTTCTCCGCTATAAAAAAAGATACTCTCCCTGCGGATCCTTGGCATCGCTTTATCTTTGGGAAATTTCAAAAGACGAGTAGGGGGCTCCTATTTTCGTTCTGCTAGACAGGTTGCTTTGACACAGGGATAGCTATGGATACCCGGGTTCCGATCTCCTGCCGGCTTAGGACCTCCATATGGCCTCCGTGACGCTCGGCAATCCACTTTGCGATGGAAAGGCCGAGACCACTGCCTCCTGTGGCCCTTGCTCGGGATTGGTCCGTCCGATAGAAACGATCAAAAATTCTGGGGACAGCTTCAGGCGGAATACCTATTCCTTCGTCTCGGACTGAGATCATCGCTTCCGCTTCATTTCCGGATATCGTCAGGGTAATCTTGCCGCCAGGATTCGTATACTTGACTGCATTGTCCATGAGGATCCTGAGGGCTTGCTTTATTAGTCCTTTGTCCGCAAAGACAGGAATGCTCTCAATATTGGAGTCGTAGTCATGAGCCCCGTCGATCATCCGGGATTCCCGAAGAACCTCATCCGCCAGCCCCCCCAGATCAAACACTTCCGGTTGGAGATTCATGGTGTTATTATCACCCCGTGCGAGAAACAGCAGCTGCTCAACCAGGTCTTTCATATTGGAAGCCTCATCCCGGATGGCAGCAATCCCTTCCTCGAGAGTTTTCTCATCCCTTTTGCCCCAACGATCCAAGAGATTGGCATATCCTTCGATTACAGCGATGGGGGTCCGAAGCTCGTGGGACGCATCCGAAACGAAGCGGATCTGGGACCGGTAGGATTCGTTGATCCGGTCCAGGAGGCTGTTGATGGCTTCCGCAAGGTTCTTCAGCTCTGCTTCCGTTTCCTCTACAGGTATTCGGGTGTCCAGCTTGGCGGCATTGATGGAATCAAGAGTATCCGCCAGATTCTCCATTTTTTCGGGTGTGGATCCGGGAGTGTTCCTATTCAGGTTCTGCGCAGCCTCCGTCAGTATGCCGATGGGCCGTAGAGTGGTGCGGATCAGCCGTGCACCGGGGGAAATGCCGGAAAGTAGGAGAAGCAACTCCACAACCGCCAAAATAGCCATCAGGTGCTTGAGTTGGAGAATTTCACTGCCCATCTCCAAAGACAGAGAATAGGTGGTGGGACCTTGGGAGAATTCAAAGCGATAGACCAGTCCGTTCAAGCGCAGGAAAAAATTTTGCCCTTCCTCTTCCGGAAGGTGAAAGCTTCTGGCGCCTTCGCTTTCCATATTGAAGAAATTCTTCCCGGATCTTCCCGGCAACCGGAAACCTTCCGGCTCGCCGTTGTGCAGATCAACGTGAAATCCTGCCGCTTCCAGCCAGGCAAATGCTCCGGCATCCGGATTTTCCGACTGCTTTATGGTAGTGACTACAGAGGCAAGCTTTTGTTCCGCTTGTATCATGGCCTGAGTCCCTGAAACCCCAAGAACAACAAAATCCAAGATCAAAAATATGATCAACAGGCGCAACAAGAGCCTGGAGTTCAGCTTGAAGACCAGGGAGGCATTCACCTTTTTTGCTTTTGGCTCTTGATCTTTGCCGGCCGCCTTATCACTCATCTTTGATCACATATCCTACTCCGCGAACCGTATGAATTAACTTAACGTGGAAGGTATCATCGATCTTGCTTCTTAAAAACCGTATGTAGACATCTACCGCATTGGTTTCTCCGTCAAAGTCATAATCCCACACATTGTCCATAAGAGTGTCCCGGGATAAGACGATGCCTTTGTTTTTCAGCAGATAGTGAAGCAGATCAAACTCTCGTTTGGTTAAATCAACAGGGGTTCCATTTACGGTGACCGATCGACGGGCAACATCCAGCTGAACTCCCCAGGAAGAAAGCACCTGGGACTCCATGGAGACATGGTTCTTCCGAAGAGCAGTGCGGATTCTGGCCAGGAGCTCTTCTATGGCAAAGGGCTTTGTCAGGTAATCATCGGCCCCCCGGTCCAGACCCGCTACCTTGTCTTCGATACTATCCCGGGCTGTGAGCATGATAACAGGGATGGAGGATTTGCGCCGGATTCGCCGGAGCACCTCCATCCCGCTGAGCTCGGGAAGCATGATATCCAGAAGCACAAGATCGAATTCGCCGGTTTCGGCAAGGTTGAGGCCGCTTCTGCCGTCAAAAGCCTTGGTCACCAGATATCCTTCATAACTGAGCTCCAGTTCAACAAAGCGAGCCAGCTTTTCCTCGTCTTCAATCAATAAAATTTTCGTGCGCATACACAGGTTCCTTTGTTGCTTATAAGGAGGTTACTTACTGTTTCGGAGTCTGCTGTCCCTCGGTCAAGGTTTTTTTAAGGCTCTCTGCAGCAGTTGCCGCGCTATCCATGGCGTTGTTCACGGAATCCTTTCCTAAATCAGGGCCTTGAAAACGGTAACGATAGCCAAGAAAGAGGCCGATGACCATGAGGGGAATGGTGATCCAGAAGAAGCAGGCTGCCAGGACTACCAGCACTGTAATAGAAAACGCGGTCTTCACTTCTCCGTCTTTCAGGACTTCGATACTATTGATGTTTCCCTTATGGATAAGCATGGCACAAAATCTGAAAAACCTGCGGATTAAGCTTGCCAAGGTTTCTCTGTTGCTGCAATTTCTTGCAGCGGATTCTTTGGATTTTCCCCTTTGATCTCCGCTACCACCGGCACTGCTGTAGTACCCGCCGCCTTCCGGGGGAGCTACTTTGCCTTGTCTTTCCAGATGAATCAGAGCTTCCAGCATATCCCCGTTTGCTGCATCCAGAGCGGCTTTCGCTTCGTCATAGCTCACATTTGCCTTTTCACGAAGCTTATCTACTTGTTCTAATGTAATCATATCGAATACCTCCTTGATTGATTGTGTTATCATCTTATCAATCAAGTCTGAAAGTACAATTTACGCCGGATTAAAATTCGATTAAATTTTAATCTTCTGCTACTAATAATACTATAATGAGTATTTGCCGCTATGCCAATGGATTTTTGAAACAAAGCCAAATAGAATTTCAAGACCGGCCACGGGGACAGACCCTTTGTCAGGTTTTCCTGACAAAGGGTCTGTCCCCGTGGCTTATTTGTTTTTGTTTGAAAGCATCTGTACAGTTTTATAGATGTGCTCCTGCTCTTTGGCAGTCATCTCACTGAGATAGGATAAGGTCTTGGTAATAATCGGGTTTTCCACGGGCGGAACTTCTGCTCCGAATTGAAAAAGATCCACATAAGAAACCCCCAGAGCTTCCACAATCCTGTCAAGGCTCCGGACCGTAAAATTGCGCTCGCCCCGTTCGATTTTGCCTAAATGGGCCGGATTCAGACCGGCCTTGTGAGCCAGTTCCTCAATGCTGTACTGCCGGATAATCCGAAAGGTGCGCAGTCGTGTCCCTAATTGCTTCTGAATATCTTCCATGGTGATATACTCCTGATGTCAAAATCATAACTCGAATGAATAGGAGGGGCAAAGCCGCAAAAGGATTTCGTTAAATAGTCCTTATGGGGATAATAAAGATAAAATATGGAAATTTATCTTGCCGCCATTTGAAATCAATGGGATAATGAAGAAAGGGGAGAGAAATATGGAATTAGAAGGAAGATGGACCGGAGTCCTCTATATCGAAAAGCTCAGAGAGTTCATCCCTGATGAATTTTTTCGGATAGATATTTTGTCTGTCGATGAGAATAACACAATGGCGGTTCGGGTATGGGAGCGGATTAAAGCTACAGACTCTTTAGATCCCTCCTCCGGCGGAAAAACGAAGATCATAGACTACCGCGGAGAAGGTGATTTTAACCCGGAGAGCTTCCGATTCCGGCTGGTGTATGAAGCGACGGATTGCAGTGAGTTTCCACAGTCCGTAGAACTTACCGGAACCCTTCGGGAAGATTGCAGGATGATGGAGGGACAATACCGTTTGTTGTCCAGGCCATGTCCAAGTGCAGCCTTTACACTTTGGAAGACAGAAGGAGAGCCCCTGTGATGAAGAATCAAGGGGCTCTCTATTATTATGCCTATTCTTTGTCTTAATTGTATTCGATGACATTCACTGCTTTTTTACCGTAAAGATAACCTAAAACCAAAGGAATCAGATTAATGACAATAAAGTACTTAAACTGCGGGTTTGCCATGCTCCCCAGAAGCACAAACAAAGATCCGATGGTTGCGAAGAAGGGGAAGATCACGCCGTAGCCGATGCTTGTTACTTCTTTCTTTCTCCACATATTGAAAACCACAAGGTAGAGAGGAATATAGAGCAGATAGCTCATGGCGATAGCGATTTCCGACACGTCACCGTTCACCAGCCAGGAGAATTGGTTCTGTAAAAAGTGGATAACCCACCAGATCACGGAGACTGCCATTGCAAAAATAGCGGAGTTTACCGGCATCTTGCTCTTCGGGTTTAATTTTTTTAAACTGTCGGAACCGGGTAGGGCATTTCTCAGGGCCAGAGAATAAGGCAGCCTTATACTCCCCAAAATAACGCCGTTTGTGGTCCCCATGACCGAGATGGTGACAAAGGCGGTTATTAAAGTAGCGAATGTGGTTCCCAGGAGGTTCTCGGCAATCAGGGTCACGCTGGCATCACCCATCTCCATGACCTGATCCGGTCCTATGTAACCGCAGATGCCGATGAAGTAGAGAAGGTATGCGATAAGTATGCAGACAGGAGCCAACACCAGAGCCCGGGGCACATTCCGTCTGGAGTCCTTTACCTCATGGGCCACTGCCATAGAGACGATCCATCCGTCGAAGGAGAACGCCACGGGTCCGATTGCCGCTATCCAGGCAAGGGTTTTGGTAGCTTCTACTGCTTGAGGAGATGGGTTTAGCACTACGCTGACCGGATCTCCCAGAAGAATCCCGCCAATGGCTACAACGAACAAAGGAATCAGTTTGATGATGACGGAAATTTCCTGGAACCAGCCTCCGGCCTTAGCGGAAGCGATGTTAAAACCGTAACAGATGAGGAACCAGACAAGGCCTACGCCAATCCAGCCGTTAAATCCCCAGTCAAGGCCGAAAAGCGAACAGAAGTAGATGCCCGTTACCCAGGACAGTATGACAACCAATGTGGGATAGTAGACAAAGGTCTGGAACCAGCCGAACATGACGGCCCACCGTGTACCGATAAATTCATTATAGTAGGTGATGGGTCCACCGGGTTTGTCCGTCCTGGCAGCTAACTGGCTGAAGCACAAACTTCCAAAAACGATGGTGAAAGAGGCAATGCAAAAGATCAGGACCGCCAAACCGACATTGCCGCCGGTATATGCCAGCATATCGTCGGATTTAAAGAAGATACCGGAGCCTATGACGATGCCCACAATCATTGCCACTGCAGTGAATAGACTGTATTCACGCTTTTGTGTTTCCAAACAGAATCACATCCTTTCTAATCCAGGTAAAAAAAATATATTGAATAATTTCAACCACAGTAAAGGATCAGGGTTCCAGGTTATTTCGCCTTCTCTTTCCCGGAAGCTGAGAAATCACAACGGCTACAAACATGAGCAGGCAGCCGGCCAGTTCTCGGCCTGTCATAACCTCGGTGAGGAGGAAGAAGCCGAATATGGCACCGAATACCGCCTCCATGCTGAGAATCAAAGAAGCCACCGTGGGAGATGTATGCCTTTGGCCCAGGATTTGAAATGTAAAACCGCCGGCGCAGGATAGGATGCCTGCATACAGGATGGGCACTGCGCCGCTTAAGATGGCCTCGAAAGACGGCCTCTCAAAGAGAAACATGCCGACAGTGCTCCAGGATGCGCAAACGATAAACTGGGTAATCGCCAGCTTGATGCTGTCTACATAGGGATTGAAATGGTCGATGGAAAGCACGTGGGCTGCCCAGAAAAAGGCCCCGATAAATACGACGAAATCGCCTCGGGCAATGGTGAAGGTTTCCGTGATGGTAAGAAAATAGAGGCCTGCCGTACCGAAGACGACTCCGACCCAGCACTGGATCCCCGGCCTCTGTTTTAAGAACAGTCCGAAGACAGGAACCAGTATGATGTAAAGTGCGGTAATAAACCCGGTTTTACCTGCAGTGGTAAATACCAGTCCATATTGTTGCAGGATGGAAGCAAAAAAAAGTACAGTGCCGCAGGTGCCACCGGCAATCATAAGCGACTTTCTGGCTTTTGCTTTTTCCTCCGGAGAGGGCAAAAGGGTTGTTTCATCTCCGTCTTTCACTGCAAGAGCCTGTCGCCGATTCATAAAATGCAAAATAGGTAAAAGTGTAGCCACACCCAGCCAGAACCGAATTGCTGTAAAGGTCAGAGGACCCACATATTCCATTCCCACCCGCTGGGCCACAAAGGCCATACCCCAGATCAGAGCGGTCAATAACAGAAACAGGTTGCCGGTAAGCTTCTTCTTATCCATTTTTCACCTCAATTATCACTACGATATCCCACCCGTCTGATCTTATGAGAATGTACTATGCTGTTACTCTACTATTAAATATGATTGCCCAAATCTTGTCAAGATGATATACTGTTCCCACACCAAAACATCGTGTATTACACCTGAATTCAAACAAAACCGAGGCATCCTGTTTATGAACAAAAGGCGCTATAAAGATTCTCGATATCCGATTCGTAAGATAAGAGACCTGAGGGAACTGATCTGTGGCAGTGCTGACCTGTTCGGAAATCGGGGTGCTTTTCTGGTAAAAGATAGTCCGGGAGACGGATATCGGCCTGTTTCTTACATAGAAATGCTGGATCAAATGAACGGGCTCGGCACTTCTCTTCTTTCAAGGGGTTTCGGCGGACAGAAGATTGCAATTGTTGCAGAAAATCGCTACGAATGGGTACTTTCTTATTTTGCCGTGTGCTGCGGGGTGGGTATTTTTGTACCCATTGAGAGAGAGCTGACTTCAGAGGATGTAAAGAACCTTCTCCTGCGTTCGGAAGCTACGGCTGTTATCTGTTCCGGAAAGACGGAAGAATTAGTAAATCAGGCCATGGCGGGTCTCTCCCCAGAGATTCGGAAGATCAGTATGGATTCTTGGGTACATCAGGGGGACGCCCTGTCCCTGGCAGAACTGATCAATGAGGGAAAGGCCCTCATTGGGGGAGGGAACAAAGCTTATACCGAGGCAAGTATCGACCCGGAATCCATGAGCCTGCTGCTCTTTACCTCCGGGACCACGGGAACGGCCAAAGGAGTCATGCTTTCACATAAGAACCTGGTTTCCAATGTGATGAACATGTCCATGTATGTAAATGTGGACGGATTTGTGGGACTTTCTGTTCTTCCCATGCATCATACCTACGAAATGACATGCCATATCCTCACCTCGGTCTACCAGGGTTGCACGGTGGCTATCTGCGAAGGCCTCAAATACATTACAAAGAATATGGCGGAAGCCGGGGTCACTGTTATGCTTGGGGTGCCCCTTATCTTCGAAGCTATGTACAAGCGCATACGGAAGCAAGCCGAGAAATCGGGAAAAGGGAAAAAGATGAGCCGGGCTATGGCCCTTTCACGCAAGCTGCATCTCTACAACACCAAGCTACCCCAAAGGATGTTCAAAGAAGTCCATAGCGCTGTGGGAGGGCGATTGAAACTGCTCATATCCGGCGCCGCCGCCATGGATCCGGAAATCATAGAGAACTTCTGTGCCATGGGGATTCCCATGATACAGGGATACGGAATGACCGAGTGTTCTCCCATCATAGCGGTCAATCGGGATCGCTACAGCAAGGCTGCTTCCGTCGGTACACCGCTGCCAGGCACAGAAGTGCGTATTATAGAAGCGGATGAAAATGGGATCGGAGAGATCATATGCAAAAGCGATTCGGTGATGCTGGGTTATTATAATGACCCCGAAGAGACGAGCAGGGTACTCAGAGAAGGATGGCTTTATACGGGAGATTACGGCTATTTTGATGAAGATGGCTATTTGTATATCACAGGCCGAAAAAAGAATGTCATTGTTACAAAAAATGGAAAGAATATATTTCCGGAAGAAGTGGAATTCCAACTGGGGAAAAGCGATTATATTCTGGAATGCCTGGTTTACGGAATCGATGAACAGTGCGGCGGGGAGACTACAGTGTGTGCCCAGATTGTGCCGGATTACCAGACCATCACAGAAGAGTTCGGAACCCTCACAGACCAGAACATCCGCAAGCTCATCAAGGAGGCTGTAGATCAGGCAAACGACCGCATGCCTCCCTACAAACGCGTAAAGAGGTTTGAAATCAGAAACGCAGAGTTTGAAAAAACCGCATCTCGCAAGATCAAACGCCATGCGGCCAATCCCCATAAAGAGCATTGAATCCGGAACACTTAAAAAGTGTAAACATACAGACTTGCAACCAGTAAAAGGAGTGATGAAGATGGATCATAAGGAATATGAAGCCTTAAAGGCGAAAGAATGGGAATATGCCGTCTCCAGGGTGGAGGGCGTAAAAAACAGCAAGGATCCGCTGATCCGCTACAGAGATATCCGACCCATCATCGACATCAAACATATGTTAATGACCAGTGCGGAGCTTTTTGCTGAGAATACGGCTTTCTATACCAAGGATGAGCATGGCGGAGATTACAGGAAAATCACATACAGAGAGGCGAAAGAAGATGTGGATGCTCTCGGAACTTCCCTTACCGCTTTAGGTCTTAAAGGCAAACCCATTGCCATCATCGGCGATAATTCTTATCGCTGGGCTGTTTCTTATCTGGCGGTAACCTGCGGGACCGGCATCGTGGTTCCCCTGGACAAAGAACTCCCCGCCGGCGAGTTGGAGCAACTGGTGGCCCAGGGTGAGGTGGAATGTATCATCTATGGGAAGAAGTTCGAATCCGTCTTTAAAGATATCAAAGCCCGGGGCGAAACCAAGCTCTCCTATCTCATCAGCATGGAAGCTGCCGAACATGAGGATACGGCACTGTCTTTCACGAAGCTCATTCAGTCGGGAAAGGAACTGCTGAAAGAAGGAAACCGGGACTTTCTGGATGCGGTAATCGAGAGGGATGTTATGAACATCCTGTTGTTTACCTCGGGTACCACGGGTGTATCCAAGGGGGTCATGCTCTCCCATGGAAACATCGTAGAAGATCTGATGGCATCCCCAACGCTTCTTAAGGTAAGCCCGGAAGACATCTTCTTTTCTGTGCTGCCAATCCATCATACCTATGAGTGTACCTGCGGATTTCTGATGCCTCTTTACCGAGGGGCTTCCATCGCATACTGCGAGGGACTGAAGTACATCCTGAAGAATCTGTCCGAAGTGAAGCCCACCATGTTTCTCACGGTTCCACTCATCATGGAGAGCATTTACAAGAGGATTTGGAGCCAGGCAAGAAAGAGCGGCGCCGACAAGAAGTTGGCGACCCTGCTGAAAATCAACAAAGTGACCCGCAAACTGGGGATCAATCTGGTACCAAAGAAAATCACCGATGTTTTCGGGGGCAGAATGCGCATCATGATTTGCGGGGGTGCCGCAATCGATCCGGCTATCCTTGAGGGCATACAGGATTTCGGCATTATGGCTCTCCAAGGCTATGGCCTCACGGAATGCGCTCCCATATGCGCTCTGAATCCGGATGTGAGTCCCAAGAGCCGTTCCGCCGGCTACATTCCTCCCGGCTTTGACATGAAAATACACGACCCGGATCCGGAAACCGGCATCGGTGAAATCTGCGCCAAAGGGCCCAACATCATGCTGGGTTACTTTAAAAACGAGGAAGCCACAAAGGAAGTCCTGAAGGACGGCTGGTTCTTCACAGGTGATTTGGGCTATATGGATGAAGACAGGTTTGTCTACATTACCGGCAGAAAAAAGAACGTCATTATTACGAAAAACGGAAAGAATGTTTATCCGGAAGAAATCGAATACTATCTTGGCCGGATTCCCTATGTGTCCGAATCCCTTGTCTGGGGCAAGGACAGTGAGGACGGAGGGGATACTCTGATTTTCGCAACGATTAAAACGGATGAAGAGGCAATAGCAGAAGTTCTTGGCCAGGATCATACCGATGAACAGGTTTTGGAACTGCTCTGGACAGAGATCGATAAGATTAACGAAGACCTGCCCTTCTTCAAGAGGATCAAGAAAATCGACATCCGTAAGACGGATTTCGAAAAGACAACAGGGAAGAAAATCAAGCGCTTTGTCGACGCCAACAAAGGACAATAGGGAAGCTTCAAAGACATGGACAGGAAAAGCCCATCCGACAGGAAAATCTGCGGGTGGGCTTTGTTTATTTTATTCGATTTGTGGGGGTTCGATGATTCTTCGATTCCGTTTATATTGTTGCATTTTCTGGCACAGAATCGCTATAGGGCAACTTGT
>CAYOYO010000050.1:0-12980 GCA_964408195.1 uncultured Oscillospiraceae bacterium
CGGCAGAGCCCTGAATATTCATGAGGAAAAGAAGGCCATTGAGCTTTTGGAAGCAAAGACCCAAATCGACAGCGGATCCGGATTATACAACAAGCATGCCACGGAGCTCATCATCAAGCAATGCCTTGAAGACAATCCACAAGGTGTTCATGCCATGGTGGTCATCGACATCGACGGTTTCAAATCGGTGAATGATTCCAGGGGGCATCATCAGGGAGATAAAGTCATTGCGGATCTGGCGAATATCCTGAAGAGTCAGTTCCGGTCCACAGACATCCTGGGCCGAATCGGAGGAGACGAGTTTATGCTCATGCTGAAGGATATCCCCAATGAGCTCTTCGTAGCTGTCAAAGCAGCAAAAATACGAAAGACCTTACAGGCCATGCATCAGGTTGGTATCAGTGCGGGAATCGCCATCTATCCCAAAGATGGGACCAATTATGTTGATCTGTATAAACATGCGGATATGGCCATGTATTCGGTAAAGAAGAACGGCAAAAACGGCTTTGCATTTTATGTGGATGCAGTAAAAGGTACTAAGACATTTTCGGAGTGATGGGGCGTACCGAAACTTCCCCGGAGCGGAGGGTTTCCTTTGAACCATTAGGCTTTTCAACGATGAGTCCTCCTTTGGAGTCGATGTCCAAAGCTTTCGCTTCATAAGTTTCATCGCCCCGGTAAACAGTGATTTGTTCTCCGGGCAGAAAACTCAATGCCCGGTACTCTTCTATCAGGCCTGCAGAATCCTTGCGGTCCATCCGTTCAAGCAGTTCATCCAGTATGGCGGCAGCCAGGAGGTTTCGCGAAATATGTTTTCCCCCGGGGAGCAAGGCACCGGCCGTATTTTGTATGGAGTCGGGGAAGCGTTCCGGGTCTGTGGTAACATTAAGTCCGATACCCAGGATGAGGGATTCGATGGTGCCGGTTTGAAAATCCGACACGGCCTCGGTCAGGATGCCGCAGACCTTTCGGTGATCGACAAAGATATCGTTGACCCATTTTATTTCGGGAGATAGCCCAAGTACACGGGTAATGGCTCTGCACACGGCAACGGCGGCGGCTGCAGTGGTGAGCACCGCCTCTTCGGCGGTTCCCTGAGGCCGGAGAATAACGCTCATGTATATGCCGGTACCTTTAGGAGAGAAAAAACTGCGGCCCCGCCGGCCGCGGCCCTGCGTCTGCTCCTCGGCTAGGACCACCGTGCCGTGGCCGGCTCCCGCCACCGCCATTTTCTTTGCTTCCTGGTTGGTGGATCCAATGCACTTAAAAACATGAATGTTATCGTAAGTGATGGCCGGGTGCTTTGTCAGGAGGAGGAGTCCCTCCTTTGAAAGAACGTCGCTCTCGGGGGAAAGGGAATAGCCTTTGTTGGTGACAGCCTGGATGTCATAGTCTTCTTTGCGGAGCTCTTCAATGCTCTTCCAGACTGCGGATCTGGAAATCCGGAGTTCTTTCGCTATGGCGGCTCCGGATAGAGCCTGTCCTTTGCTTGCTTCCAGCAATGTCAAAATTTTAGATTTCGTAGTAAACATCCCTTTGCTCTCCTTTCCGGCCACAGGGCCCAGCCACGGGGACAGACCCTTTGTCAGGAAAACCTGACAAAGGGTCTGTCCCCGTGGCTGGTTTTCGTGACTGGTATTGGGTCTGTCGACTTATATAAGGTTCCGTTACCAGTATAAACAGCCTAAGGGTGAATGACAACTAATAAACCAAATCAAGTGGACAATTGTGTAGTGTACAGGGTACTTTCGTGCTGCCGGCTACAAATCTACGATTCCGGTTTGGGCAGAAATTGTATTAAAACAGGCTCCTGGCCCTGCATGGCGTCAAAAATTTCCGGTTTGAGGAAAGATCGCAGTTCATCCGCAGAGAAGGAAAAACTCTGCATTCCTGCAACATAAGGCGTGATGTCGTAGAGCCCGAAGTATAACACGAGCTCATTACCGTTAATGAGGAAGGAGTAATTGCCTTCATAAGCGGCAACCGTATCCGCTGCTCCTTCAAAAAATCCTTCCTCGGGAACGACAACTTGCTTCAGGATTTTGTCTGTCACATACTCAACACCGCCGGAAGCATCGTTAAAAAGCTCGGGAAAGGTGTAAATCTCGCCGGTACCTGTGTTGAAAGTATAGCTGTCCATCCAGTACAGGCCGTGGGCTCCTCCTGTGTAATTGTCCCAGCTAATCCAGAGAGAAACAATATTATTATTATGAAAGTATTGATAACTGCTGTTTAGAGAAGCCGAGAAGCCTTCCCGATTCTCCAGGCTTGACGCGGCATTTCGAACATCTGTAGCTGCCGCCTCTACCGTTTCTTTTATTGACATATTCACCTCTTCCGCCTTAGGAAAGCCCTTTAAGATTGGGTATTCCGCATCGATGGTCAGGTGCTCACCGCTTTCCTGTATATATGCGGACTCCACAGAGAAGTCATCCCTACCGGATTGGGGCAAATTATCGCTGCACCCCAATAGCAGTGCGGTTCCAATAAGCATGAGCATAGTGGCTGACAAGTGTCTGTAAAATTTCATTTCGGCTCCTCTCCGGAACTGGGACAGTGGCACAATACTTTTGGAAATACGACTTTATTATACTATATGAAGGAAGGCAACAAATAACATCATTAACAAATAAAATTGGGTCGAAAGCCTTGACAAGAGAGAAGTAATGTTGTATAAATTAGTAAATTAGTAGACTAGTAAAATAAACAGGTTTTCCGTGGCCGGAAAACCTGACAAAGGGTCTGTCCCCGTGGCCGAAAAACCTGACAAAGGGTCTGTCCCCGTGGCCGAAAAACCTGACAAAGGGTCTGTCCCCGTGGCCGGAATAGAGGAGGAAGAAAATGAAGATACCTACAACCTTAAAGCACAAGCCGGTAATCGTATCGGAAAACTATGAGAACATCGACGGACGTTCTGCCTACAACTCCGACGCAAAGGGTCTGTCCCTGGGCCTTGCCCAATGGAACGACCGGGGCAAAGTGGACATCTCGGCAAAGGTCTGGCGCTATACCGGCGAAAAATGGTCTAGGCAGTCGGAAGAGCTGCCCCTGCACAGGGTGCTGGACCTGGCCATCTTTGTATGCAGCGCACAGAAGCACTTTCGTGAGGCCTACCGTTTTCCCAAGCTCTACGATCCCGAGAGACCCTTGCTTGACAGAGTGGGTCTCCAGGGCGATGCCATGTCCCTTGCAGTCTGCACAGACAACGAAAAAATAGACGAAGACATCCGCTTGTTCCGGGACGCCCTTGCCAAGGATGACGAGCTTCTGGGAGAGCGCATGAGTGTTCTTTCCGCTATATTGAAGGAATTGGGCTATTAAACCGGCCCACAGAAAAGTCAGAGGGAAATATGGATAAGCAGAGAAAAAAAGAACTTATAACAGAATACAAGCAACAGAAAACCACCGGGGGTATTTACCGCATCTACAACAAAGAAACAGGAAAGAGCTATATCAAAGGTGACGTGAACCTAGAGGGGGTGGAAAACCGATTCCTGTTCTCGCAGAAGGTCAACTCCGCCTACACCGTGGTCATGTCTACGGACTGGAGCAAATACGGCCCCGCCGCATTTGCCATGGAAACCCTGGAGGAAGTGGAACCGGAAAAGGAAGAAAGCCCCAAATGGTTCAGGGAGCGCCTTAAAAAGCGGGAGACTCTATGGAAAGAGAAATTCCCGCCGGAGTCGCTGTACTGATTTATTCGTAACGCAGCGCTTCGATGGGATCCAATCTGGCCGCCTTCCTTGCCGGGTAAAGACCGAAGAACATTCCTACCACGGCAGAAAAACCAACGGCCAGCACGATCATCAGAGGTTCGATGATCACAGCCACCCCGGCAATTCCCATACCTATGGCAGCGATTCCGATTCCCAAAGCGGTTCCTAAAACTCCGCCTACCGCTGCCAGAATCATGGATTCGATTAGAAACTGGGTCAGGATGTCCTTTGTCCTGGCCCCAAGGGATTTGCGGATTCCAATCTCCCGGGTACGCTCCGTAACGGACACCAGCATGATGTTCATGATCCCGATGCCCCCTACCACAAGAGAGATGGCGGCAATGGCTCCAATGGCTACGGACAGGGTTCCAAGAACGGTATTGATCATATCCATCTGCACTTCCGCCGATTCAAATCGATAGAACTGGGGATCCTTATCCTTGATCCGGGACAGGTATTTGGCGATATCGCCCCCCAGAAGGGTCTGGTCCTTTTCTCCGTTGGTGTAAAGCTCCAGAAAAGAAGCTCCGTCTTCCGCGGATTGAAGGAGGGTGTAAGGGATGTATGTGGTGTAGGAATCGCTGGTGTTCAGCTGATCGAAAATGCTGGCTTCTTTTCGGTAAACCCCCACTACGGTCAGATCACGGACTTCATCATTAATCAGCATGGGAATTGTCTCACCTACGCTGTTGGATTTGTTGAAGAAATGACGGGAGGCTTCCTCGTCGATGACGATGCGGTCTCTTTTCCCGTCCACATCGCTCTGGTTGATCATCCTGCCATATATCATATCCATTCGAAAGAATTGATTGTAATCGGCGGCCACACCGGACATGCTCAATTTCCCCCGGACCCTTCCCACCTTTGTTTCACCCGACGCCGATACGGAAGGGGCGGCATAGAGTATATCTTCGGGGAACCTGGCTTTCAGCGCATCGATGTCCTCCGCCAAAATCAGATCCGAATACTGGATGGGTCTGTCTCTCATCATTTCCCAATTGATATAGACATACATATTGTTGGTGCCGAAGCTCTGAAATTCTTTGCTCACCACCGCCTCCGCGCTGGCTGCGATGGAGGTGATGGAAATCACCGAACTGATACCTATGATAATGCCCAGCATGGTGAGAAAGGAACGCATTTTGTTCATTTTGAGGGAGGATAAGGCTAACTTGATATTTTCCAGTAACAGCATTATGACACCTCCCGGGATCGTTGATCACGGATGATGTGCCCATCCTTAAATGTGATGACCCGATCGGTGAACTGTGCCACCTCTTGCTCGTGGGTGACGATAATTACAGTATTCCCTTGCTCCCGGTTGAGCTTGGAAAAGAGCTCCATGATTTCAACAGAAGAGTGGGAATCCAGATTGCCCGTAGGCTCATCCGCCAGGATAATCTGAGGTTTGTTTGCCAGTGCTCTGGCAATGGCAACCCTCTGCTTTTGGCCGCCGGAAAGCTCGTTGGGCATATGCTCCGCACGATCGGACAAGCCTACTTGTTTCAATAGCTCCAGTGCTCTGGCTTCCCTGTCCGAACCTTTGACTTTTCCGTAGATCATGGGCAATTCCACATTGCGCAGGGCGCTGGTCCGGGGAATCAGGTTAAAGGACTGAAACACAAAGCCGATTTTCCGGTTTCGAACCGCAGAAAGCTGATCGTCGGTTTTTTCTTTAATGTCCACCCCTTCCAGGAAATAGTGCCCCTCGGTGGGCCGGTCCAGACAGCCAATCATGTTCATCAGTGTGGACTTTCCCGAGCCGGAAGCGCCCATGATGGCGATGAATTCTCCCTGCCTGATGGTCATGGATACATCTTCCAGTGCGATTACGGATATCTCGCCGTTTTGGTATATTTTCGTAAGGTTCTCGATTCGAATCATCTCTTCCTTCATAGCGTCCTGCTCCTTACTGCACGGGGTGGATGAGCACTTCCATGCCGTCAGTGAGGTCAAAGGTGGGGTTCTGAATCACCTGATCCCCCTGAGAAATCTCACCGGAAAGCACTTCCAGATAAAAATCCCCTTCAAGACCCGGAACAAAAACAACCTTCTTCACGGTAGTGCCTGTAACGGTGAGAACGAAGCTATCCCCGGTATCGGGATCTTCCAGAACGGCGTCGATGGGCACCGTCAACACATTTGTCCTGTTATCGATAAGAATCTTTGCCTTGGCCGTTACTCCTGCGATGAGGCGGGTTTTCCCTTTGTCCAATTGGATTTCGACAGGGATGACCATTTCTTTCGAAGCGGCATCTTTCAGCTCCCCGGTGGGGGAAATGCGGCTTACGGTCCCATCGACGCTTTCTTTGCCCAGCACATCCGCTGTGATGGTCACAGACTGACCGGTCTCGATTTTGCTGATGTCGTATTCACTGATTCTTACATCCATTTTCAACTGCTCCAGATCTTCCACCACAAACATGGGCTTGTTGTCTTCCGTATCATTGGCGTGGCGACCCAGGCTCACATTCACTCTGGTGACTGTGCCGGATATAGGGCTTGTGATGTGGGTTTTTTCAGAGATATCGAAGGATTCCACGGTGATTTTATCATTTTCATAAGCGTTTTTTGCTTTTATGTAATCCGCTCTTGAAATGGCACCCTCTTCATAAAGCTTTTGGGATGCCTGATAGTGGAAGAGGGATTCTTCCAGGGCTTTTGCCGCCTTACGGTATTCGTCCTGCATGGCCTCTCCGTCCAGGACCGCAAGAACCTGCCCCTTTTCTACCCGGTCCCCTTCCTCAGCTAGGATGGAAACAATTTCGTAGTCCAGCCCGGATACAACTTCAGCGGACTGAGAGCCGGAGATGACTCCGTTGACGGAAACTACTTGCTCCAGATCCATATTTTCAGCGGTACCTACGGATACCTGGGGAGGTGGGGCGGCCTTTCCCAGCAATCCCGGAAGAAAGAGGGCTGCCGCAATCACTATAACAATAGTACCGAAGAGGATAATCTTCTTCTTTTTGCTTTTCTTTTTCGACATGGAAACCTCCCCATTACATATGAGAATAACGTGATTCGTGATTACAGTTCGAATATCCGGGAGCTTGCCTCTGTTCGAGGATCCCTATATTTTATACCGGGTTGTGGTTAAAAATGACTGGTCAATGTGGTGTGGTTAAAATGCTTAACCTTTAAGGTGGACCTGAAATCGGATCTACTTTTTTGCCTTTTTGAGCTGGTAACGCTTTTGCCCTTCTCTGAATGCAGCCTCCTCGCCGGATGTTTCAAGGAGCAGGCCGGGGACCTCCGTGGGCTTGCCGCTTTTATCCAGAGCCACCATGGTAAAATAGGCTGAGAGGGCTTTGCGAGGAGGTTTTTCTGTTTGCATATCCTCCACTTCCACGGTTACGGCCACTTCCATGGAGCTTTTGCCCACATAGACCAACCATGCTTTACAGGTCAACAGTTCTCCCACGAAGATAGGCTGGTGGAACTCCAACTCGTCAACACGGGCTGTCACCGTATTGGTTCTGGCGTGCTTTTTTGCCACCACACCGGCTGCCGTATCCATGATTTTCATGATTTCTCCCCCATGGACGTTGCCCGCCGGGTTGGCGTGGCTGGGGAGCATGACCTGGGCCATTACGGTATAGGAATGGGAAATGGTTTTCTTTTCCAATGACAAGACCTCCTGTTTTCGATGGCAAATCTCCTGTTTGCGGTGGTAAAAATAACCTGTTTCTGCCGCTAGCCCAATTATAGACTCCGCGTATACCATCGTCAAGTTTGTAACGAAGTTGTAAGAATTAACCCGGCCTGTGCGGGTTTGCTATTCCCGGCCGCGAGCTGCATTGAATTCCGTTTGAATATCTGTATAATTGTGGTATTATTAAGGGTAATCTATTCCAAAGACGCGAACTTATGGGTACGGATTCGGACGGGTAAACGGGACATGCACACGATGCTTATTGGGCACTCGTCGGGATTACAGTGATAAATTTATTTGCGGACGGCTCTCATTCGGCCGGCTGCAGAAGGAGAGATACAATGGAAAAAAAGCATTATTACATTACCACACCGATCTATTATCCCAGCTCAAATCTGCACATCGGCCACACCTATTGTACCGTCATGGCAGATGCTATGGCCCGATTCAAGAGGTTGACAGGCTATGATGTTATGTTCCTCACCGGTACCGACGAGCACGGACAAAAGATCCAGAAGGTGGCTGCAGAACACGGAAGCACCCCCCAGGCCTATGTGGACGGTGTTGTAGAGGGCATTAAGGAATTATGGAAGACCATGGAGATTTCCTATGATGATTTCATACGGACTACGGAAGATCGCCATGTGAAGAGGGTACAGGACATCTTTCGCAAGATGTATGAAAAAGGTGACATCTATAAAGGAGAATACGAAGGTTGGTACTGCACGCCCTGTGAGGCTTTCTGGACCGAGACACAGGCGACGGAGGGCAAATGCCCCGATTGCGGCCGCCCTGTGGAAAAGGCCAAGGAAGAAGCCTATTTCTTCCGCCTGTCGAAATATCAGGATAAGCTCATTGAGCTGTTCGAAACCAATCCGGAATTTCTACAGCCCGACAGCCGGCGAAACGAGATGCTCAGCTTTGCACGGCAAGGCCTTGAAGACCTGTGCATCTCCAGGTCTTCCTTCGATTGGGGGATTCCCGTGCCAATGGATGAAAAGCATGTCATCTATGTGTGGCTGGATGCCCTTTCAAACTACATCACCGCCCTGGGCTACCCCGACGAACCGGAAAAGTACGATCATTACTGGCCTGCGGATGTGCATCTGGTGGGTAAGGAAATCGTCCGGTTCCATTCCATTATATGGCCTGCCATGCTTATGTCTTTGGATGTTCCACTTCCCGGAAAGGTTTTGGGACACGGGTGGATTCTGCTGGAAGGCGGCAAAATGTCCAAGTCCAGAGGCAATATCGTAGACCCGGTGAAGCTGATTGAGCGCTATGGAGTGGATGCCTTGAAATACTTCCTCCTCAGAGAATACACCTTTGGACAGGATGGTCTGTTTACCAATGAAGTGATGCTTAACCGGATGAATTCGGATTTGGCAAACGACCTGGGTAATCTGGTGAGCCGCACCACGTCCATGATCGAAAAATACAACGGAGGAGTGGTTCCCCCGGCAGGGAAGGAAGAGGGCACCGACAGCGAACTGAGGCAACTGGCCCTGGGCACTGCCGATAAGGTGGAAGCCAATATGGAAAAGTTCAGTTTCAGTCTGGCACTGGAAGATATCTGGACCCTTGTACGGAGAACCAACAAATATATTGACGAGACGGCACCCTGGCTACTGGCAAAGGACGACGCCAACAAAGAACGGCTCAATGCGGTCCTCCACAATCTGGCAGAATCCCTGCGAATCGTCTCTGTGCTGATTCAGCCCTTCATGCACAGCACCTCCACAAAGATCCGGAAGCAGTTGGGCTTGTGGTTTGCAGATCCGCAATGGGCAGATACCCGGGTTTTTGATGCGATGAACGGGGAACAAGTGAAAAAAGGGGATGCTATCTTCCCGAGAATGGATATAGAGAAAGAGCTGGCAGAGCTGGAAGCAATGAAGGAGCCGGAAGCACCCCAAAGAGAATACCCGCCCATCAAGGATTTAATCGACTACGAGGATTTTGCAAAACTGGACTTCCGAGTGGGCTTGGTGCAAAGCTGTGAAAAGCATCCCAAGGCGGATAAGCTCCTGGTGTTTCAGATCAAAATGGGCAACGAAGTACGCCAGATCCTGTCGGGAGTGGCGGATTGCTACAAGCCGGAAGAGCTGCTTGGGAAGAAGGTCATCGTGGTAGCCAACCTGAAGCCGAGGATGCTGAGGGGCCTGGAATCCAAGGGGATGTTGTTGTTTGCCGATAATGGAGAACGGTTTGAATACCTGACCACATCTGCCCCCGATGGGGAAATTGTCAGTTAAGGCTTGTTAAATTTTCCTGCGCCTTATGCGCCTTACAAGTGATCAAAAGCAGAGGAGGGCTGAAATGCTGTTCGATTCCCATGCTCATATCAATAATGAAACCTATAACTCCAAGGAAAGGGAAGAGCTCATCCGGGCCATTGATGGCTCGGACCTTTCCTATGTAATGGATGTGGGGTTCGATTTGGAAAGTTCTCTTGCCGCGTGCAACCACGCCAAAGCGCATCCTTGGTGTTATGCGGCGGTAGGCTGCCATCCCCATAATGCGGAGAAAATGAGTGAAGAGGATCTGATTTTGTTGAAGGGCCTGGCAAGGAAGCCCAAGGTCCGGGCCATCGGCGAGATCGGTCTGGACTATTATCGCAATCTGGCTGACCCTGAGGCTCAGCGTCATTGGTTCCGCAGGCAGATCCAACTGGCGTTGGAGCTTACCATGCCCATAGTGGTCCACGACAGGGAGGCCAATCAGGATGTGTTGCAGATTCTGAAAGAAGAAGGTGTTTTTGGGAAAGCCAGGACCGGCCAATTTCCGGCGCAAAAGGATGGACTCCCCGACGCCAGACTTCTCATGCACTGCTATTCCGGCAGCCGGGAGCTGGCGGAGCAATATCTGAAGCTGGGAGCCACCATTTCCATAGCAGGCCCGGTGACTTACAAAAACGCCAGAAAACTCATAGAAGTGGTAGAAGCTGTTCCTATGGAACATCTTCTCATAGAGACCGATGCTCCCTATCTGACACCGGAGCCTTACCGGGGCCGTCCCAATCAGTCTCCTTTTGTGGAGTATACGGCCCGGAGAATCGCAGAGATCAAGGGCATTTCCTACGAAGAAACCGCCGGGATCACCTGCGAAAACGCCAAGCGCTTCTTCAATATAAGCTAATCATCCACGGGGACAGACCCTTTGTCCGGTTTTCCGGACAAAGGGTCTGTCCCCGTGGATGGTTTGTCGAAAATTTATCTCAAACCGCGACAGCCTTCTACAGTTTTCGTACGTCTTCCCGCTTATGATGAAGAAAGAGGGGGGATTTGCTGTGGAATTGTTGTTGGACAACCTTAGGAATGCCCTTTTTAAGGGAAAACATGGGAAGGTGAGGGAAATCGCCCTCCCGGACAAGCAGTTTCTGATTCGGGCTGTCGTGACGCTGGGGCTTTCGTTCCTGGTGGGCAGAGCTGCTCTCTGTTATTCCATCGAACCGATCTCTATCGCACTAGTCACTGTGTTGCTGGCGCAAAGCAGGGCTAATGTCTATGCGCTCCCGTTCATTTGCATGGGTATGTTATCCGCAATCGGAACAAGTTTTGACTATCCGGGGGACCTGGCGGTGCTTCTCATCTGTACCGTCCTCTTCCTTTTGCCCGGAATCCGCAAACTTCCTTTGACCCTTCGGGCGCTCATATCGGCTGCGTTGATGGTTTCGCTCAAGGTGCTGTATTACCTTTGGGCGGGGCTGCTCTTTCTCTATGACGGTATGACTTTGGCGCTGGATTTACTGGTATTGATGTCATTTGTCTATGTGTTTTGGATTTTTTTCAACATGTTGGAGAAGGGCATCACCAACAATAGGAATTCGCTGGAAGCTGTGATGGTATTGGCCGTTGTGGTACTGCTCTCCGTTGGAGGGCTTGGCATCCTGGAAGCAGGCCCGGTTTCTCCTCTGCATATCATGGCGTTCCTGTTGGTCCTGACCGCAGGATATGGTATGGGGCCGGCAGAGGGAGGTTTGTCAGGAATCCTGGCAGGCTTCCTTATTATGCTGATGACTTACGATACTCCGGCCATTGCAGGCATTTTGGGTTGCTGCGGTGCGGCGGCGGGGCTTTTTCAGGGAAAGCGAAGGCTGATTGCCGGAATCTGCTGCGCCGGACTGGCTTTGACATTTGGAATGCTGAAAGGATTTCCGGAACTCTATGTATCGGTTTATGAGCCTATGGCGGCTTCTTTGATCTTTATCCTGATTCCCGGAAGAATTATGGATCAGCTGACCAGGTTCCTTTCCCTGCTCAGGCAGGACGACGGCTACTATGAGCTGACTGCAAGGCGAAAGATAAAAGGGCAAATAAGGGATTACGCGGAACTTTTTGATAAACTGGCCCTGAGCAATAACAGCTCCAGCGGGTATCATCCCGCAAGGGATATTATGATTCAGCAGTTCAAGGGGATGGCCACGGCTCTGAATAAAATGTCCGGCGAGTTGGAAGGCGAATTTCAACCGTTGCGGGCAAAAAAAACCAGATATGAACTGAAGACGGGGACGGCAAGATACGCCAAAGAAGGAAGGATCTCCGGAGACAGCTGCCTCTGCACTCCGATCCGGGAAGGGGAGTTTCTCATTGCTCTAAGCGATGGTATGGGACAGGGCTTGCGAGCCTCCGAGGAGAGCACTCTCACGGTAAACACCCTCTTCAATTTGGTTAAGGCCGGGTTTGAAGTAGAACTTGCGCTCAGAATGGTAAATTCTATACTTCTAATGAAGTCTAACGATGAGATTTTTTCAACCGTAGATATGGGTTTTATCAATTTATATACAGGCAGAGCGAGAATTTTCAAGATCGGAGCGGCCGCCAGTTTCATTAAGCGCGGAGATGAGGTTAAGGCAATCAAGATGTCGGCTCTTCCTTTGGGGATTATAGAAAAGGTTCCGGTGGAATCTATCTCTTTACAGTTGCGGAAAGGTGACGAACTCATCATTGTTTCGGATGGTATCACGGAGGCGGAGAGAGGATCGGACGGCTTTGATTGGGTCAGAAATGCGATTCTTGAGATCCGGTCAAAGGATCCCCAAACCATGGCGGACTTGATCATCAATAAGGCGGTGCAGAAATACGGATTACGGGAAAAGGACGATATGACCGTGATCGTGGCCCTGGTCCAATAAACAAAACACAGGAGCACGAAACACAAGGGGACGGTTTGAAGTGATCCCCTTCCTAAGTCGGCCTGCTTCCAAATGAATATAACCAAATTTGATTTTCTTCCACACCGTTTGTATAAATCAGCAGGAAATTCGTCGCATCTTCTTTCTTTTCGTTCAAAATTTAACCAAACCGTTTTATTTCAATTATTCTTTGTATAAGAAATTCCGATTTCTTATACAAGATCCCTATAGATTATTTTGATTTGGTTAAATGACCTCATGTCATAAAATTACATTAAATACCAAACGTTGATGTTTCAAGCTTTTCGCAGATGTCCTAATTGCCTTGCGTTATGCGTTTATACAAACGACGAACTATCGTTTGAAGTATGGTTAAATCAAGGGTAAAAATCATAGGCATGCTAAAAGGACGGTCTTGGAGGACCCCCTTCAGGTGTACAGTTTGGGACGGTTAATGAATGTTGAAGAAGCGTTT
>CAYOYO010000051.1:0-12351 GCA_964408195.1 uncultured Oscillospiraceae bacterium
TTTACACACGAGAAAGGGTAGACCGGATTTCCAATTTGGACTGGGTCTACCCTTTCTTCGGAGTGTAGCTCAATAGAGTACATCCTCCTTCCTTCTGCTCCTTTATCGATACGGTCTTTGGCCTTTCTCAAAGCTTCCTGCTTTTTCCAACCTACTTCGTTCAGGTTTCCCTGTACTTAATACTTGCCTTTGCAGGTCATCTATATCTAAGGCGACCGTTTGTCAGGAGCGGACCCGATTACTCAGGAACTACCTTTTTATCGGGGTTACTCACTTACTCGGGACTTCTTTTCTTTGAGCTTCTCAAGTACTTGGGTCTTGCCCTTTCGATGAGGTGTTTCATGTACTTTGAAGGTTCCTTTCTTTGAGTATCCTCATACTACTACAGAAAAAAAACATTGTCAATACATATTTTCAGAAATTTCATTAAATATATTATTAACGATATCAGAATATTCAAAATATAAAATTCGCGCGGTAAAATCAGAGATTCCTAATCAATACCGGTAATATCGCATGGCATTTTCAAAGAGTTTCTGATCTTTGTTTCCCGGAACATTCTTGTAAAGCCTGTTCCCCGAGCGTTCCGAATGAGCCATTTTACCCAATATCCTGCCGTCAGGCGAAGTGATTGCCTCGATAGCCATTGCGGAACCGTTGGGGTTAAAGGGGAGGCCGGTAGCGGGAGTGCCGTCCGGATTCACATATTGTGCGGCGATCTGTCCGTTTTCCGCTAACTGTCTGATTAAAGCACTGCCGGCAACAAACCGTCCTTCTCCGTGGGACACCGGAATCGTGTGAATTTCTCCCACCTCCGCATTCATGAGCCAGGGAGATTTATTGGAAAGGATGCAGGTGCGTACCAATCCGGACTGGTGGCGGCCGATGGTATTAAAGGTTAAAGTGGGGGAGTCGGCAGTGGCTTCCCGGATGCATCCGTAGGGGACCAGACCCAGTTTGATCAAGGCCTGGAAGCCGTTGCAGATACCCAGTATCAGCCCATCTCTTTGCTCAAGCAGCGCCTGGACTTCCTCTGCGATTCTTGGGTTTCGAAAGAACGCGGTAATAAACTTCCCGGAGCCGTCCGGTTCATCTCCGCCCGAAAAACCTCCGGGCAGAACGATGATCTGAGATTCCCGTATCGCTTGAGCCATTTCTTCAATGGAATCCGCGACATCCTTTGGTGAAAGGTTGCGGATCACCGATATCCGAGGGCTGGCACCTGCCTGTTGCAAGGCTTTCGTGGTATCGTATTCGCAGTTGGTGCCGGGAAAGACGGGAACGAGCGCCTTGGGCTTTCCGATTGAGGGAATTGACGAGAAAGTTCTCGTTTGGGAGGTTTTTTTACCAGCCTCCCAACCAGGTAAAAGGTGCGTGTTTTTCCAATCGTCCAAAAGGCTATTCGCATCGGATCCCGGTTCTTGGCTATCCTGCAACGTGGTTGGAAAGACCTGCTCCAGCGGCTGGTAATAAAGGGTGCGAAGGGGTTTTAGATCCATGGTCTCGGAGGATTTCTTCAGACAGAAATCTCCGACTGTAAATCCAATCTGCTCTCCCGGCAGATTCTCTGCAGAAGCTCCGGCTGCCCCGTTCCATTCCACTATAAAACTTCCGTAACCAAGGCTGAACAGCCTCGCGAGATCAAAATCCGGCAGAAATTCCATGCCGATTCTATTGCCCAGAGTCATTTCAAATATAGCTCCGGCACAGCCGCCGGAAGCAATGGCATAAGCGCTTACGACCTTTTCTTCTTCGATGAGCCGGTGCACCATGTGCAGGTGGTCGGTCAGACTTTCTGCAGTGGGGAGCAGGTCCATCCCGTACTCGGGTGCGATGAGAAGAACGGGATTCCCTGCTTGCTTAAATTCCGGGGAAACTACCTTTTCCGCATCACAGAGCGAAACGGCGACGGAAATCAGGGTGGGGGGCACATGGAGATGTTCGAAACTACCGGACATGGAGTCCTTCCCACCAATGGCGGCGATGCCAAGATCTCTTTGGGCGGCCAAGGCACCAAGAAGAGCGGCGAAGGGTTTGCCCCAACGGACTTCATCGTCTGAAAGCTTCTCAAAGAACTCCTGAAAGGACAGCCAGCATTTCTCCGGATTGCCACCGCATGCTGTGATTTTTGCCACGGATTCCACTACTGCCAGATAGGCACCCAAAAATGGATCGGCTTCGCTTAGATAGGGGTTATACCCGAAGCTTACTGCAGAGCAGGTGGTGGTGTTTCCCTCCAAAACCGGCAGTTTCGCCACCATGGCCTGGGAGGGGGTCTCCTGATAAAAGCCGCCAAAGGGCATGAGTACGGTGGAGGCCCCGATGGTAGAATCAAAACGATCCACCAACCCTTTTTGGGAGCAGAAGTTCAGCCCGGTTACCAGCCTTTCATATAGCGGGACCAGGTCCGAAATTGTTAGGTCTGCCATCCGTTCCCAACCTTTCCCCGAAAGAGGGAAGAAAATGTTGTCGGGAATGAAGGACAGGTTCTGACGTTTGGGAACCCGGACTGTTGTATATTTCGGAGCTCCGTTGGAGTTCAGAAACTCCCGGGAGATATCCACAATCTTCTTACCCCTCCAGTGCATGATCAGGCGTCCCGAGTGGGTAACAAGGGCTACCGGAGTGGCCTCCAGGTTTTCTTTGGCGGCTTGTTCCATGAAGAGATCTGCGTTCTCCGGTGCCACCACTACGGCCATGCGTTCCTGAGATTCACTGATAGCCAGTTCTGTGCCATCAAGGCCCTCATATTTCTTCGGGACATGATCCAGATTAATGTCCAGGCTGTCGGCCAACTCACCGATGGCGACAGACACGCCCCCTGCCCCGAAATCGTTGCAGCGCTTTATAAGACGGGTGAGTTTTTCCTCCCGGAACAGGCGCTGGATTTTCCTTTCCTCCGGCGGGTTCCCTTTCTGTACTTCCGAACCGCACTTTTCAAGAGAAGAAAGGTCGTGGGCTTTCGAGGATCCCGTGGCCCCGCCGCAACCGTCTCTTCCTGTTTTTCCGCCAAGGAGGATAACGCAATCACCGGGGGAGGGGGTCTCCCGTACCACATTACCGGCCGGGGCTGCACCAATGACGACTCCCATCTCCAGTCTTTTTGCTGCGTACCCGGGATGATAGATTTCTTTTACCAGGCCCGTGGCCAAGCCGATCTGGTTTCCGTAGGAACTGTAACCCGCCGCGGCAGCTGTGACAATCTTTCTTTGGGGCAGCTTGCCCGGCAGGGTGTTTTCAACGGTGGTCAGGGGATTTGCAGCTCCTGTGATGCGCATAGCCTGATAGACGTAAGCCCGGCCGGACAGAGGATCCCGGATCGCTCCGCCGATGCAGGTGGCGGCACCACCGAAGGGTTCAATTTCCGTGGGATGGTTGTGGGTTTCATTTTTAAACATGAGAAGCCAGGGCTTTATTGTTCCTTCCACATCCACGTCGATTTTAACAGAACATGCGTTGATTTCCTCTGACTCGTCCAGATCTTTCAGGACTCCCGTATGCTTCAAATATTTTGCTCCCACAGTGGCCATATCCATCAGGGTGATGGGTCTATCCTGCCGTCCCAGTGCAGCACGCATTTCTTCATAGGATCTATAAGCCGCGTCTACTCTGCTGTCTTCAATAGACATAGACTCGATTTGTGTAAGAAAAGTGGTATGACGGCAGTGATCCGACCAATAGGTGTCGATCATACGCAGTTCCGTCACCGTGGGATCCCGATCCTCGGAGCGGAAATAGTCCCGACAGAATCTCAGGTCTGCTCTGTCCATAGCAAGGCCATATCGGGAAAGGAACCCATCCAGGTCCTCCTCATCCAAATCCCGGAAGCCCAAAAGGACCATTACGTCCGGGGGAGTCTCGAAGTGCTCCTGCAGGGTGTCAAAAACTTCAAAAGAAGCCTCCCTGCATTCGATAGGGTTAATGAGATAGTTGTGAATATTTTGAAGCTCCTCTTTTGAAAGCGGTCCGGAAAGCAGATAGATTCGGGCAGTACGAACCAAAGGACGCTGCTGCTGTGAGATAAGCTGAATACACTGGGCACAGGAATCCGCCCGCTGGTCGTACTGTCCGGGCAGGTACTCAACGGCCAGCAGGTGCTCTCCGCAAGGTAGCTCATCATAGGTATGGTCTACCTGCGGTTCTGAAAAGACGGTGTGCCTGCACCGCTCGAAAAGCTCCCTGTCTATTCCTTCCACGTCATAACGATTGATAAGGCGCAGGTCCGAAAGCGCGGAAATCCCGAGGAAATTCCGGATATCCGCCGCCAGCTTCCGGGCTTCTGCCGCATATTCTTTTCTCTTTTCTACATAAATACGAAATACAGCCATTGCTTTATCCTCTCAGTATCTTTATATAAACCCTTGGGTATGGCTTAAATCTGTTTATCTTCCAATTTCGACAGGACCTTCTCACCGATGTCCCTGCGGTAATGCATCCCGGAAAACGCCACCTGATCCATGGCGGAATAGGCTTTGTCCATTGCTTCTTTCAAAGTGCTCCCCACTCCGGTGATCCCCATCACCCGACCTCCTGATGTAACCAATCCCTGGGGGGTTCGACGGGTGCCCGCATGGAAGACCGACACTTCAGGAAGGCCTCCTCTGTCAAGTCCGCTGATGGGAAGATCCACTTCATAATTCCCCGGATAACCGGATGAAGCGGCAATGACGCAACAGGCTGCTTCCTTGCGGAAGGTAACGGTAATCTCCGAGAGCCGCTCTTCCGCAACAGCCTCAAGAATGGTGAGGAGATCTGTTTCCAGAAGGGGAAGTACTACCTGGGCTTCCGGATCGCCGAAGCGGCAGTTGTATTCGATGACTTTCGGCCCCGACTCCGTGAGCATAAGACCAAAGTAGAGGCATCCCTTGAAAGGACGACCTTCCGCATTCATAGCCGTCATGGTAGGCAGGAAGATCTCCTTCATGCAGCGTGCTGCCATTTCTTCCGTATAAAAAGGATTTGGGGCAATGGTTCCCATTCCGCCGGTATTCGGGCCCAGATCCCCATCAAAAGCCCTTTTGTGGTCCATGGAGGACACCATGGGTACCAGAGTCTTAGAATCGGTAAAAGCCAGCACGGATACTTCAGGCCCTGTCAGGTATTCTTCGATGACCACACGGCTGCCGCTATCTCCGAAAGCTCTCTCTGTCATAATTTTATGAATCCCATGCCAGGCTTCCTTGAAATCCTCCGCGATGATGACTCCTTTTCCCAGTGCCAGTCCATCCGCCTTTAGAACAAGAGGAAAGCTGTTCAAACCTTCGATATGGGAAATCGCTGCATCGGCAGAATCGAAGACCCGGTAATCCGCGGTGGGAATCCCATATTTTTTCATGAGCTCTTTGGAAAAAACCTTGCTGCTTTCGATGGCTGCGGCAGCTGCAAGGGGGCCAAACACTGAGATACCTGCTTCCATGAGCCTGTCTGCTGCCCCCTTAGCCAAAGGATCATCCGGACCTATCACGGCGAAATCGATTCGGTTTCTTTTGGCGAACTCCACCACCCGGTCCAGATCCGAAGCGCTGATATTCTCGCAGAGGGCATCATAGGAAATCCCCCCGTTGCCCGGAAGGGCGAACAGGGCTTTTACACGGGGACTCTCCCGAAGTTTTTTGATAATAGCATGTTCCCGGCCGCCGCCGCCAAGCACCAATACTCGCATGTTTCTTCCCCCTAGTGATGGAACAGACGCAAGCCGGTGAGAACCATGGTGATCCCCAAAGCATCACAGGCATCGATGACGGATTGATCTCTTATGGAACCTCCGGGCTCCGCGATGTAGGTAACACCGCTGCGTGCCGCTCTTCTTATATTGTCGTCAAATGGGAAGAAACCGTCGCTGGCAAGGGAGACACCGGAAACTTTTTCCAACCAGCTCTTTTTTTCTTCGGCAGTGAGAGGATCCGGCTTTTCTTTGAAGTAATTCTGCCACACTTGGTTTCCGAGTACGTCCTCATAGTCTTCATTCAAATACACATCGATGGTATTGTCCCGATCTGCCCGACCCAGATTTTCCAAGAAAGGAAGGTCCAGAACCTTCGGGTGGCGGCGGAGCTGCCAAAGATCCGCTTTGTTCCCCGCCAGCTTTGTGCAATGGATACGGGATTGCTGGCCTGCGCCTACTCCGATGGTCTGGCCGCCGTAAGTATAACAAACCGAGTTGGACTGGGTGTATTTCATAGTGATCAGTGCCAGCAGCAGATCCTTCTTCGCGCTCTCCGGCAGATCTTTTTTCTTTGTCACGATATTGGAAAGCAGGGCGTTATCGATGGGGTATTCGTTTCGCCCCTGCTGGAAGCTGATTCCGTAGATCTGCTTTGTCTCGATATTGGCCGGCACATAGGATCTGTCTATTTTCAGTATGGCATAGGTGCCTTTTCGCTTCTCTTTCAACAGTTCCAAAGCATCCACCTCATAACCGGGAGCGATGATCCCGTCTGATACTTCTTTTGAAATGAGGCGGGCAGTGGAAAGATCGCAGACATCGGAAAGGGCAATAAAATCTCCAAAGGAGGACATGCGGTCACTGCCTCTGGCTCTGGCGTAGGCACAGGCCAGGGGAGACAAATCTCCTTCCACAAAGTACATTTTGCGCAGGCAGTCATCCAAAGGCAGTCCCAGGCCGACTCCGGCGGGGCTCACATGTTTGAAGGATGCCGCAGCGGGAAGGCCGGAAGATTCTTTCAGCTCTTTGACCAGCTGCCAGCCGTTGAAAGCATCCAGAAGATTGATATAACCGGGCTTGCCGTTGAGCACTTCCATGGGAAGATCTCTGTTCTCGATGAAGATTCGGGCAGGTCTTTGGTTGGGATTGCAGCCATATTTCAGTTCAAGTAATTGTGTCATTTCCGTCTCCTTTCTTATTGCCGGCTCTGCTCTTTTTGCTCAATTTCATTTATTATGCGGGTCTGGCTTTCAAGATTTACAAAATCGATAAAGCGCACGAAGAGAGCCACCCGGTTTTCCGTGTTCAGGCTCCGCCATAAGTTGGCGGTAAAGGTATCGATGCTTCCCCGAATTGTCACGGGTCGAGGATCCCCCTCGAAGGAGGGAAGGGGATCCTCGTTGACCTGATAGGTATGGATCAGATGACCGATACCGGGGAGTTTGTTCTCGTAAGCATAATAAAATCTCTGACAGGTAGCGGGATTTCCTTGAGCGGATTTTAATATGGAAAGTCGATAGGAGGAAAAATCTCCATTTGCGAACAGCAGACCGGAGATGCGGGGGGTGTAATTGGGCCCGTCCGGTTCAAAGGTTCTGGTTGACAGCGCTTCATCGAATGCTCTGGCTGCAAGAGTGCTTTCCATACGGTCGGTAAGCAGGGCTCCCGAATAGCTGCTTCCGGCCGCATCAAACCGTTCCAGAGCATCATGAATGGTATCTGTCTGATCTCCGTTTGTAACGATAGTGCTCCGGGAAAATACCCGAACCGGCGAATAGATGATCAGGGACGGATCCGTAATCTTTGCTGGGTCGTATACTTCGGTGCGAAGTCCTTCGCCGTCTTTTACCAGGATGCGATTGCGGCTGTTCTCGCTTCGGCCCATGATGAAATAGGCGATGACTCCACGCCTTCCGTCCTCACTTGTGCCCATAAGGATTCCTCTTCCTGGATAGCTCTTGTTGCTCAGATATTCATAAAGATCATATACTTTCATTTTTCGGACCGCCTTTCTCCTTGTTGCTTAGTTCTTTGCAGACCTGTTCCACGGCCATGGGCAGCATAATCCATTCCGCTTCTTCCATGACGCGCTTCTGGAGACTTTCCGCAGTGTCATCCGCCTTGACGAAAACCGGCTTCTGCATGATGATTTCGCCTCCGTCGGGGATCTCGCTTACATAGTGGACGGTAGCTCCCGTAACCTTGACCCCTTTTTCCAGAGCGGCCCGGTGTACCTTCAGCCCGTAATAACCTTCTCCGCAGAAGGAAGGAATCAGGGCAGGGTGGATATTGATGATCCTGTGATCGTACTCTTTCACCAGTTCTTCGCCCAAGATGGAGAGGAAACCGGCCAGGACCACCAAATGAATGTTGTTGTCTTTCAGTAGCTTTCCGATAGCCTTGTCAAAGGAGGTCCGGGAGGGAAAGTCTTTTCGGTTCACCGTTACTGCGGGAATGTGGTTTTTTGCCGCCCGTTCCAGTCCGTAGGCCCCGGGCCGGTCGGAGACCACCAGGCGGATGTAGCCTGCGCTCAGTCTGTTATCGTTTTGCGCGTCAATCAAGGCCTGAAGGTTGGTTCCGCTTCCCGAAATCAGCACCGCGATGTTCAGCAAAGGATCACCTCTTTTTCTCCCGTGACAACTTCACCGATGATTCTTGCCCCTACCCTTGCGGATTGGCCGGACGTCAGGGGTTCACTATTTTCCGCTGCATTGAGATGCGCAAGGGCCTTGTCTGCGTCCTCTGAGTCTACTATAATGCACATGCCGGTTCCCATGTTGAATACATTGAACATCTCCCTTTGGGGAACATTTCCCTCTTTCTGAAGGAGTTGAAAAACGGGAGGGACCGATAGGGTTGCGGAATCAATTTTAGCAGCACAGTTGGCGGGAAGGGCTCTGGGGATGTTTTCAAAAAACCCTCCGCCGGTGATATGGCTGATGCCTTTTACTCTCACTTGGGACAGGAGAGAAAGGACGGGCTTTACATAGATGCGGGTTGGTGTGAGAAGGGCTTCCCCGAGAGTGGAGGAGAGATCTTCAACATATTGAGACAAAAGACGATTTTCCACGTCGAGGATTTTCCGAACTAAGGAGAACCCGTTTGAATGGATTCCGGAAGAGGGCAGGCCGATGATCACATCTTTGGGTGTTACTGCCCGGCAATCGATCATCTCCTTCCTGTCCACCAGACCTACCGCAAAGCCGGCCAGATCGTATTCGTCAGAGCTGTAAAAACCGGGCATTTCAGCTGTTTCGCCGCCGATTAAAGCGCAGCCTGCCTGGACACAGCCTTCTGCTACTCCGGAAACGATGGAGGCTACTTTCTCGGGATGGTTTACTCCCACAGCCAAGTAATCAAGAAAAAAGAGTGGTCTGGCACCGCTGCAGATGATATCGTTGACACACATGGCCACGCAGTCGATGCCGATGGTATCATGCTTGTCCATGAGAAATGCAATTTTTAGTTTGGTACCCACTCCGTCGGTACCGGATACCAGCACCGGCTCTTTGATTCCGGCAAGGTCCGGCTGGAAAAGGCCCCCGAAACCTCCAATCTCTCCGAGAGCCCCCTTGGTAAGGGTCCTGCTCACATGAGACTTCATAAGGGATACTGCTTCGTAACCCGCTGTAATATCTACACCGGAGTCTTTGTAAAACTCGCTGTGACTTTTCATTTTTCGTCCTCCATAGGAGTTGCATCCCGTGTTGCTTCGGCATTTTCACCGATTTTACTCTCAAATCTTTCTTTTGCCGAAGAGTCGGGAACAGGGATGGGATAATTTCCTGTAAAACAGGAGGTGCAGAATTCCAAGGAAGGATTGTCTGCCAGCTTGGTGACATTCTCCACTCCCAGAAATCCAAGAGAGTCCACGCCGATAATCTGTGCGATTTCCTCTACGCTGTGATTGGCAGCGATCAGATGCTCTCTGGAATTGATGTCCGTTCCGAAATAACAGGGATGGAGAAAAGGAGGTGAGGAGATTCTCATATGAACCTCTTTTGCCCCGGCTTCCCGCAGCAATTTGACGATGCGCTTGCTGGTGGTTCCCCTGACGATGGAGTCATCGATCAGTATGACCCGTTTGCCTCTTACCGTTGAGGATATGGTATTCAATTTGATGCGCAGTGTGTTCTCTCGCTGAGGCTGGAAGGGCTCGATAAAGGTCCGCCCGATATATTTATTCTTGATAAATCCCACGTCATAAGGAATTCCCGATTGCCTGGAATAGCCCAGAGCCGCATCGATTCCGGAGTCGGGCACGCCAATAACCACATCGGCCTGTACCGGGTGTTCCAACGAGAGGAAGGCGCCTGCTCTTTGGCGGGCAGTATGGACACAGCTGCCATCGATGACGGAATCGGGCCTGGCGAAGTAGATGAACTCGAAAACGCAGGCAGACTTTTTACCCGGTGTGCAGTTGTCTTCTATGCTGCGTATTCCCTCATCATCGATTACCACGATCTCGCCGGGTTTTACATCTCGCATAAATGCAGCGCCTACGCTGTCAAGTGCGCAACTTTCCGATGCGATGACAAAGTCTTCGCCGGCTTTTCCGATGCAGAGGGGACGAAAGCCCAGAGGATCCCGGACAGCGATGAGCTTTTTCGGAGACATGATGACAAGAGAGTAGGCTCCCTGCAGCTTTGTCATAGCCCGGCTGATGGCTTCCTCTATGGATGCTGAGGTAAGTCGCTCTCGTATAATGGTATAGGAAATAACTTCTGTATCACTTGTGGTGTGGAAGATGGCGCCGGTGAGTTCCAGCTCCTCTTTCAGCTGTGCCGCATTGGTCAGGTTTCCGTTGTGGGCGATGGCCATGGTACCCTTGATGTGTCGGATAACAAGAGGCTGAGCGTTCACTGCGGAAAGGTTGTCGGAGGTACTGTAACGGCAGTGCCCGATGGCCATATTGCCCCGGGGCAGCTTTTCCATAGTCTCCTTGGAAAACACTTCACCCACCAGCCCCGGACCTTTATGTCCGGTGATGATTCCGTCATCATTGATGGCAATCCCGCAGCTCTCCTGACCTCTGTGTTGGAGGGCAAAAAGACCGTGATAAACGCTGCTTACCACATCCACGGGGTTTTGACCACGGATGCCGAAGACGCCGCATTCCTCATGTAGTTTATCCGAATTGTAATACATAGTCCTGTCCTTTCAAGTTGCCTTTTAGTGTTAAGGTATTATTTGCCCATGAGCCGCCTCATGATTTCCTGATAAGCGTCTTCTACCTGTCCCAAATCTCTGCGGAACCGGTCTTTGTCCAGCTTCTCTCCCGTTGTGCTGTCCCAGAATCGGCAGGTATCCGGTGAAATCTCGTCTGCCAGCACTATGGTACCGTCGGGAAGCTTGCCAAACTCCAACTTGAAGTCGATGAGCCGGATATGGAGATCCATTAGATAGGAGGAGAGGATTCTGTTGATTTTCAATGAGTAGTCGGCAATCAGATCCAATTCTTCTTTTGTCGCAAAACCCATAGCGAAAATGTGGTATTCGTTGACCAGGGGATCCCCAAGCGCATCATTTTTATATGAATACTCCAAGACTGTGGTTGTCAGGCTTTGGCCCTCCGGGAGTCCAAGTCTCTTTGCAAGAGAACCGGCGGCAATGTTTCGAACGATGACTTCCAGAGGAATGATGTTGACCTTTTTTACGACGGTTTCCGTTTCGGAAATCTCTTCTACAAATTGAGTTGGGACACCTTCTTTTTCCAGAAGCTTCATCAGATGGTTGGTGACTTGATTGTTGATGGCTCCCTTTCCTTCTATGGTGCCTTTTTTAAGGCCGTTGAAAGCAGTGGCATCGTCCTTGTAGGAAACGATGTATAGGGCGTCATGGTCGGTGCGGAAGACTTTTTTTGCCTTGCCTTCGTAGACTTGTTCCAGTTTTTGCATTTTCTTTCTCTCCGGCTTCTCGATTTCAGTGGTTATTATTCCTCAAGCTCGGTTGTTTTATGGAATTGTTCATCCTTTGCAATGACATCTTCCTTCATCTTCAGGCGCAGTTCCGTGAGCTTTTCCGCTAATACAGAATCTTGCACAGCCAGAATCTGCACGGCCAGGAGGGCGGCATTTTCCGCTCCGTCCACGGCTACCGTTGCCACTGGAATCCCTTTGGGCATTTGAACCGTGGAAAGCAGGGCATCCAACCCGCCGAAAGCCGAAGATTTGATGGGGATACCGATAACGGGGAGTGTGGTGTGGGCTGCGATGATACCCGCCAGATGGGCTGCTTTGCCTGCAGCGGCGATAATGACACCAAAGCCTTCGTTTCTGGCGCCGGAGGCAAAGGTGCTGACCAGTTCGGGGGTCCGGTGGGCGGACATGACCCTCGTGACAAAGGAAATTCCCAGGTCTTCCAATATCAATTCCGCATTTTTCACCACCGGATAGTCGCTGTCGCTTCCCATAACAATTGCTATTTTTTTCTCTTCCATAGTTTCCTCCATAACCAGCCACGGGGACAGACCCCTTGTCAGGTTTTCCGGTCACGGGGTCTGTCCCCGTGGCTGGTTTTAGCCTGCCGGGTATGCTCTCCGGAACCAAACAGGTTTCCTCCGACGTTTGGTTTCATTATAGAAGAAGCGAAATGGAAAACAAGGATTCAAGCCCAAAAAATCTAACAAGAGGACAAATACATTTTGTTACGTTCGTAATATACTGGACAATTAGATAAGAAAACAA
>CAYOYO010000052.1:0-4456 GCA_964408195.1 uncultured Oscillospiraceae bacterium
GTTTTCGACTTCTTCTTTTGTTAGATATTCTGCCTCACATAAAATATTCAATTCCATTCTTATTTTAGCAGAGGCTTTATCTAACACATCATCATTGATATCATATAAGTTGACTTGATAATTCTTCATTAGAAAGGCTTCTGCTATGCCGTGTCCCATGGTACCAGATCCTAATACAGCTATTTTCTTCAAACCATCCACCTCTTTCATCAACTACTTTCCAAGTTCAATGTCTCCCTGGTCTCAGTTATATCTGCTTCTTCTCTGTTTCGTCGCTTTGCAATTCTTTCGCCTCTTTCCACGAGCTCGGAATTTGATTTTGCATGTATGCCTTTATCACAGAAAATGCGATCCTCAATGCCAATTCTAACATGGTCATTGTTAATGTCAATATCACCCCTCCCCAAATAATCGGAATATTATGCACAAATGACAATGCTACTTTCCAAAGGGACTGTCCCCGTGGCCGGTTTTCCTGCAATTGACAACCGGAATTAAATCGTACACATTGGTCATAGAATAGAGTATACTGTTACCGAACGACCCATGGTATGAAACACGGTGCAAGATAGCAGGTCGTTCTATCAGAAACATAAAGTATACTATGGATTCCACGGAGTACTGATTTGACAAAACAGAGATTTAAGATTATCAAAGGAGGGGCCGATAAAGCCTCCGGAGCACTCAAAGATACACGACGGTTTGTTTCCGCATTTGTAACGGATACCCGACTCATGGGCGTATTGGCTCTTACGGTCCATTGGAAAAATCCTTCCTCGGAAGATGAGGATGATTTCTATCAGTTTTTTTATTTCGATGCGGAAGAATATGGGCTGGATTCCTATCAAAGCCTTGAAGGCAATGACCCCTTCGCTCTGGAAACCATCGAGCAGAACCTTATGGGAGGCTTAGGCGGCAAAAAGATCCCTCTGTCCAAACGAGAGGTCTTATATTTGCTGCAATCCTTTGTTTCCGCTTCCAAGAAGCTCAATGCCCCGCTTCCGGAACCGGTAAGCGAATACGAAGTCTTATTGAAAGATCCTGTACTGCTGTCCGGCAAAGAAAAGGAAGCGGTCATATCCAAAATTTGTACCCCCATCCTTTCGGATTATCAGCGAATCCATTATTTTCTCATGCGTTGCTTTGCCCGGGATTGGGAAGGAGCCTCATATCTGATTGACGGTGATATCAAACCGGAGGAGCTTGTGGGGAAGAAAGCCGCCACTCTCTGCAAAAACACCATTGAAGAGTATACGGGAGAAGACGGGGCCATATCTTATCTTTGTGAAGCCGTAATCGATACAGACGGGAAGTACGAGCTCATCGTCCTGGAAATAACCGTTTCCAAGGGTAAAATCAACTCGGCTCTTCGCCGATCCTCCTTCCGGATTTCTGCAGCCGAAGCAGCTATGATGTTGAATCGCCCCGAGTTTGTCACGGTTTACGAAATCATCACCGAGCCTGCCGAGTTTGATGATCGCTTTCTCCCAATCGTTATGGCTGCCATGCAGACCAACCATGACAACGGAAGGCTCTTCATGGAGTTCAATAAAGACAACAATCATGTCAATCAAAAGGTCTTCCGCCTCAACGAGGATGTTTTCGGCCTCTACTATGTTTCCGATTTCGGCCAACTCATTATTGCAGCCTATGGCGTCAATGAAATCCATGCCATCGAAAAGAAACTGCAAAAAAGCCCCCTGAACCCGTCTATACTTGCCGTTGCAAAATACGAGTTCAAGGAGCCTGTTCTCTATGATTTTATCCAGAGCGATTTTGACGACTTTGAAGATTTCCTCAGGTCGTTGAAGTAATTCGCCTCATGGCTCAAATATCTCCCCCATCTCCCTCATGATGTCCGAAATGGGCAAGTGCTGAGGGCAGTTGGCTTCACAGGCCTTGCAGTCTATGCAGTCCGTAGGCCTGTTTCCCTGGCTCAGAAAGCCGTACTCCCGTGCTGAAGTCCGGTAATAGTGGTACACGTGCCATTGATTGTATATATCCATAATCCCCGGAATATCGATTTCTTTTGGGCAAGGCATACAGTATTTGCATGCGGTGCAGGATGCTTTTATCAAACGGTTGTATTCTGCTGAGGCCTCGGCAATCAGGTTCTTTTCTTCCGGGGTAAGGCTGGAGGGAATTGCATCCCCCAGAATCCGGATATTATCCTCCACTTCTTCCATTGTGGTCATTCCGCTGAGGATTGTTAAAACCTCAGGGAAATCTGCCACCCATCTCAAAGCCCATTCCACCGGTGTTCGCTTCACGGGAGATCGTGCCCAGATGGATTCCACCGATTCCGGTATTGATCTCGCAAGCTTCCCTCCTTTCATGGGTTCCATAATGATAACCGGGAGGTTTTTCCCGCCTGCATATTTGAGTCCCTCAACGCCGGCTTGGAATTCCGAATCCATAAAATTCAGTTGAATCTGGCAGAACTCCCAAGGATATTCATCTACGATCTCCTTGAAAACCTCAAGCTCGTCGTGGAAAGAAAAACCGATTTTCCCGATACGGCCTTCCGCCTTCATCTTTTCCAGGAATGGCATCAGATTGTCTCGTTTTGACTTTTCCCAAAGGCTCTTTGTCAGATTGTGAACCAAATAGAAATCAATGTGTTCTACTCCCAGACGGCGGAATTGTTCTTCAAAAAGAGCCTCAATTCCTCCTTCCTTTTTCGCGAGCCATATTGGCATCTTGTCAGCCACAAAAACTTTTTCCCGATATCCGTCTTTTAGAGCTTTTCCCAAAACCCCCTCGCTGTTGCCCCCATGATACATAAAGGCGGTATCCATGTAGTTGACACCATTGTCGATGGCATAACGCATCATTCGAATGGCCTCTGTTTCATTGACGAGAGAATCATCCTTTCCTTCTACCTGAAAGCGCATGGTGCCAAAGCCCAGCAGCGATATCTTTTCTCCTGACGGAGCAAATGTCCTATATTGCATAACTAACCTCCTGCTTTTACCAGCCATGGGGACAGACCCCTTGACTGGAAAAGCTGCCAAAGGGTCTGTCTCCGTGGCTCGTTCTTGTGGTATAATTGCCTCGTAATATAGTATAAGGAGTTTTGGAATGTCTGGCAACGCTAATTTCACTGGTTTGGACGCTTATCTGGAAAAGGCCCTGTATTATTATGATTTACCGGGGCTGGCTGTTTACGCAGGAGTGGAAGACAAGGATTACTATTCCGTCTTGGGCTGGAAAGACGCCCCGAACCGGATTCCCTTGGAGAAGCAACACATTTTTCATATGGCTTCCGTCACCAAGCTTTTCGTCGGCACCTCCGTCCTGAAACTCTGGGATGACGGCCTCCTTGACCTTGACGAAAGGCTCACCGCTTATCTGCCCCGGTTCTGCATGGCCGACCAACGATACCGACAAATCACGTTACGCCAGCTCCTCTCCCATACATCCGGCATGCCGGATGTGAAAGACTATCACTGGGAAAGCCCGGAAACCGACGAAAACGCTCTCCTGCGGTATGTACTCTCGCCTGAAGTCAGTGAAGCACATCTTCTTTGGGAGCCTTGCGAGGGAAGATTTGCATACAGCAACATGGGCTACGAAATCCTGGGAGCCGTTATTGCAGCCGTGTCCGGCTGCAGCTTTGAAGATTATGTGGCAGCCAACCTCTTTTCCCCTCTTCGTATGACTCATTCCGATTTACTCACTTTTCGCCGGAATATGGAGGAAGTGTGTACCCCTCATGAAAAAGACCGGGAAAACCGGTTTGTGCCGGTTAAACACTTCCCTTATAACCGGGCCCATGCCCCCAGTTCCACCCTTACCTCCAATTTGGAAGATATGTCCCTGTGGGCCAAGGCCGTTCTAAATGAAAAAATCCTGAAACCCTCCACTTTAGCCGAGGCTTGGAAGGAGCATTCTACCGTTCCCAACAACGGGGAAAAAATCTGCCTTTCCTGGTTCCGCCGCGAACAAAAGGGCCACCTTCTCTACGGTCACGAAGGGAACGATGACGGTTTCAGGTCCAGCTTCTGGATTTGCCCTGAATTGAAGCTCTCTATCCTTGTCTGCTCCAATCTGTCCGGTGCACCTGTGAAGCGAATCAACCGGGAGTTGTTTGATCTGCTGACCGATGGCGGAAGCCGCTAGCATGCTTCCAACCCGGTCCGAAACAGAAGAACGAAGGCAGACAAAGGGACAGACCCCATGGCAGGTTTTCCTGTCATGGGGTCTGTCCCTTTGTCTGCTCTTTTCTGCCTTTAAGCCATGGGGTCTGTCCCCGTGGCTGTTATTTCCCTACTGAAAGCAATGTATCCATGCGCAGCATTTCCGCGTATTCGGAGTCTTTTTCCTGCAGCCCTGCGGGGAACTCATATTTGGCCAGTCTCTCCACATAGGGATCCGGGTCGAAGGACTCGGGACCGTGAACGCCATAAAGACGCCAGATATCCTTTGCGATGAGTTCCAGCATGATGACCGGGCT
>CAYOYO010000052.1:4466-12233 GCA_964408195.1 uncultured Oscillospiraceae bacterium
ACTGCCGTCTGTGCCACAACAGAGTTGGTGCCGTATCTTGCCATGCATTCCTGATTGTCTGCCACCTGATAAAGATAAACGGATCTTGTCATGCCGTCTTTCTTTCCGGTAACCCAGGTACCTGCGCAACCCTTTCCAATCATGTTCTTTGATACTTCCTGAGGATCGGGAACCACTTTTACCAAGAAATCTCTGGGGGCTATCTCGGAATCTCCTACCTTGATCTTCTTTTCCGCTTCCGCCATACCCACTTCCCGCAGATTCAGCAGCAGCTGTCTCATCTCACGAGGCACACCATATTTGAAGGTGACCCGATTGCAGTCAATGACCCTCGGTACCAGCATGACTTCTTCGTGTTCAACATTGATTACCTCAACATCGCCGATGCCTCCCGGGAAGCTGAAGACTTCCGGTTCGGAGAAATTTTCCGTTGTAAACCAGCCCTTGTCCTTTTCCCAAATCATAGGCGGATTCAGGCATTCTTCAATAGTGGTCCAGACGGAGAAGCCGAAGGCCACTCCCTCGTAACCGGGGATATCATAATTATCACCGTCTCTCACGTTGACCTCATCGATCTCGTCAAAGAGGTGCTTCTGGGCGTACTTGGCAAACACGTCTGCCATACCAGGCTCCACTCCGGAACCCACTAGGGCCATCACTCCCTTTTCCTTCCATGCTTCATGTCTCTCAAACTGGTAGTCTCCCAGCTTGATGTGAGCCAGCTCAAAAGGTTTTTCGGGATGCTTCTTGCTCAGGGTCATGGCGCAGTCCATATAGCCGATGCCCAGCTCAAAGCAAGTGTCGAAAATGTTCTCGTTGAATTCCGGTTCAACCGTGTTGAGCACCCAGGTAATCCCGTGCTTCTTTACGACTTCCTTGATACTGTCTGCACTTCTTGCGTCGATTTTTTCCGGTACGAAGCGAGGATCGTTGATATCCTTGGCAACAGTTTCCGCTCTGGACAGATTGTAGTCCGAAAGCACTACTTTATGTGCCCATTCGCCCTCTTTTCCGGCTCTTTTGATAATCTTGGCAGCCGATGTTCCCACACCGCCGGTACCGATAATTAACAGCCTCATGTCCATATTTATACCTCCCGTGATACGAATAAAAGGATTGGCAACATACCTTACGCCACCTTTAGACTACTACACTAAATCAGAATATTCAATTATATGTTTGCTTAAAAAATGTACTCATTTGCTGTGATTTCTGCAGGTTTAGCCGCCGAACCACAAAACAATATTATTCTATACCGGATCTACCAAAACCAGCTCCATACTGCCCCCGGGCAACTGTGACGAAACGTTCAGAACTTGAGAGGCAGACACGGTATCCACGGAGAACGCCGGGGCTTCCAGCCAACTGTCGATGAGTTTTTCCCGGCTGTCTGCCGGCTCTCTTTCATGGGATGCCCGGCGATATCTGGCCAATATGGCTTCTTTGGAAAATCGGCAGCGCGCCACTCGAAACCTCCCGTTGAGGCCGGTGAGTTTGATAAAGAATTCCGTTCGCTTTTCATGCCTCTTAAACTCCTCTTCTACCTGAATCCGGGATAGAAGTTCCGGTTCGGTTTTCAGGAGACTATCTGAGAAATTATAGAAAAGAATACTGTAACAGTACCGCCCTGCCACCCGATTTTCCGTGTCGCCCTTCATGATGAAGTAGCCGGGACCTGCCGCGGCGGTATCCACAGGCTCTGTTCCGATATGAGGAAAGAGCTCGGTCATCGGCAACATATACTCCAGTTCCGTCAAGGCGATAAAAGTCTCTGCAAGGGATTTTTCTCTCCAAAGGTCTTCTTCTGCATCAAACTCTACCGCCACTACCTTTGCCCGATTGCTCCGGGTGACTCCGAAAACATCCTCAACATGGCGCCGCAGCAGCTCCTCTGCTTCTTTATCCGGAAGAAGGGTAAAACTGGCGGTAGTGTCCCTGCCCCTGACATGCTCCGTATATTTCTCCCTGTAATCGGCAGGATGCATGCCAAACCATTTGGTAAAATACTTGATATAGTATCGAACTGCAGAAAATCCCGACTCCATGGAGATGACGCCGATTTTCTTATCCGTGCCTAAAAGCAGCTTTTCCGATTCTTCTACCCGGATAAAGCTGAGCAGGTCTTGAAAGCTGAGGCCGGTGGCCTCCTTGATGAAGTGGGACAAATAATAGATGCTCAGATGCTCCCGCTCTGCCATTTCCATCAGAGTGAGGCGTCGGCTGTAGTTTTCGTACATATAGTCGGTGATGCGGTTCAATCGGCCTGCCAGAATCTTGTTCCCTTTGTTTTTGGATTCGTTAACAAACTTTCCATCCTCCATGGCAAAATATTGGAAGTTGCTGATCAGGCACCCGATCAGGTTATGAGCAAGCCCGATAATCCTTTTCTCATATCCGGGTTCGCCGCCGAGATTTTCCAGGGCAATCCTGGCAAGTAGCTCCTGCAGTTCCTCAATACTCTCATCCTGAGCCCCGTTCATATCCGTTACAAAGAAGCTGTTCCTAAGGATTTCATAATAGCGGGAAAAATAGGAGAGGTTCAGCTGCAGCACCAGCACCGCATTGTGTTCTCCCGTTCCGTAATAGCTGTGGATTTCTCTGTCGTTTAGGATGTAAATGTCCCCTTCTTTCATGTCATAATTGTAGTAGCCATTTTTGAGCCTCACGTTGCCGGAAAGCACACAGACAACCTCTAGGTCGTTGTGGAAGTGAATGGGGTATTCCGTAATGTCCATAACGGAACAGTTTACCGGCAACTCTTCTTTGTAAAGAATGTTTTCTTTTAGCATGGCTTGTCCTTTCCCTGGCACCGGAGAATTCGCAGTATTATGTCAACTGATGTTTGGATGTTTGCGAACAGATTTCAACATGATGACAATGTCGAAATCTAAACCTTTTTGTCACTTTTCCACATGAAAATAAACTTTGTATACAATGTTATCCCAGGGTGCCTGTGGATAACAATCGCTTTCTTAGTGCCTGAAATTTCAACATTTATGTGAGTAATTTCTAATAACAGGAAAAAGTTATCCACAACTTGTTCGCTTTTTATTTAAACCTTCGGTTTCTGTAACGAATTCATTTTTTTTCCATTATGGATTTTGCAATTATCCCCGGTTATCGATGATTTCGAGAGGAGGTTTTCCCTCTTTTCCCGTGTACTCCATGATTCCCCTGTAGATGCATTCTGCCAGCTTTCGTTGATAAGCTTCCCGGTTGAGCAGGGCTGCCTCCTCACTGTTTGACAGAAAACCGCACTCTACAATGACCATGGGAGCCGGAGGATTTTTGAACAACAGCACATCCTTTTTCGACAAAGCCGTACGGTCTGTCCCGTCGGAAAGCCCCTCTACCAGATTTGACTGGATGGCCAGAGCCAGAAGTTTGCTCTCGTCTTGTATGCCTTGGTCCCCGGTTCCCGGGTAAAAGGTCTGGGCCCCCCTCACTCCCGGGTCCTGTTTAAAGCTGTTGAGATGGATGCTCACTGCCACCCGGGGCATCTGTTCTTCAATGATTTTCTTTCTCGCCAGTAGGTCTTCGGTTTTCAGGCTGCGGATGCTCTGTTTCTCACCCTTTGGATATAGGCCCTCATCTTCTTCCCGGGTCATGACTACGGTCCACCCGTCCGCTTCTGCCAGTTGGCGTATCTTCAGGGAGATGCTCAGGTTGATGTGCTTCTCACAGATTCCCCCTGCACCTTCCGCACCGCCGTCTATGCCCCCGTGACCCGGGTCCAGCAGGAGAACATCCTGCTTTGTCACCATTTGAATGGCCCGGATCTCCAGCGGCAAGGGGGTAATCAGTATCACAATTGCCATGACCAGCAAGGCAACAGCGGCCCCGGAAATCCATTTCCATCTATTCATCCCACACCTGCCCTTTCCTTTGAGGTTTCTGCCTGCATCTGTCACATTTTATGCAGAAGGACAAGTTCGTATGATTTTCCGGAAGAAATACCGCAAACCAGTTATCTTTATTTTCATTATACAACAGGGCCTGCATCCGTGCTATACTAAATCAGGCATAAATCCCCCGATAAGAGGTACACGCATGGACAAAACCATAAGACGATATCAACAAGATCCTTATCTTAAGACTTGCCACAGCACTGTAATTTCCGTAATCACGGATCGTGACGAGATAGCGGCTTTAGGCGGTGTCAAGGAAGAATCCACAGCCTGTCTGGTACTGGATCAGACCCTCTTTTTCCCTGAAGGAGGCGGGCAGCCTTCTGACTTGGGACAGATCCGAAGTCAAGAGGACACCTTTGATCTTATATATGTATTTGAAAAGGACGGGATCGTCTACCATCAGGGGAGACTCCGGGAGGAAACCAGGGTTGCAGCCGGGCTTAATCGCCTTTCTGCCATGGAAGGGACCCAGGTGGAATGTCTGTTGGACTGGGACAGGCGTTTTGATCACATGCAGCGTCACTGCGGGGAGCACATCCTCTCTGCGGTTTTTTATGAACGGTATGGAGGAGTTAACAGGGGATTCCATATGGGAGCCGACTATATGACCATCGACATCAACCTGGAGGAAAATCCGGATTTCTCACAATTGACAGAAGAAATGATTCAGGCCGTGGAATGGGAGGCCAACCGAATGGTGTGGAGCGATCTCCCTGTTACCACCCGCTTCTTTGGCCATCGCAGCCAGGCAGAAGGACTCCCTATGCGAAAGCCGCTCACCATCGAAAATGACATCGTTTTGGTCTGCGTGGGAGATGAAAGCAAGGCTTCCGGCTGTGTAGCTTGCTGTGGTACCCATCCGCACAGAACCGGTGAGGTGGGCCTCATTAAAATCTATCGCTTTGAAAGCTATAAGGGAATGTTCCGCATCACCTTTGATGCCGGTGCCGGGGCCCTGAAAAACTGCAGGTCGGAAAGCCGGCTGGTCAAAGATCTTTGCAGACAATACTCCTCGGATGCGGCAACCCTTCCGGATAAAATGCAGCAAAGAGAACAGAAAAACGGGCTGATACGTCAGGAGCTCTACGACTTAAAACAGGAGTATCTGGCGGAAAAGGCACGGGAGATCGGCTCCGATCTTGAGACTTCGAGCACTGTATATATGAAAAAATTCGATGTTTTAAAAATAGATGACCTACTGGCTCTGAGCAAGCTCCTCCCACCCCTTGCCGGCAAGCTTGTTTCCCTGATCAGCATTAAGGAGAACACCTTGATCCTCCTTTCCGGAGGTAGGCCGGATTGCAATAAAATCATAAAGGACAATGCCCCCGTTTGGCGAGGTAAAGGGGGTGGCCGGGCCGACAGCGCACGGGCTATGTTCCCGGGGTCGGAAGATCTGGATTGTTTTCTGGAATTTTTGAGAAAGGCATATTAAATTTAGCAGGGACGGGTCCCGATGTATTTGTAGAAGGAGGATGAGAATTTGATTTATGCCATTGAAAAGGGATTTCTAACCGAAACGGACATCCTTCCCGAGGATGAGATTGATTTTCGTCCATGCTTCTGCCTGCTGACCCGAAAGGAACTAACAGCAGCTAACTCTTACCTGCGCCTCAGCAACAGACTCATAGAGGAATGCCTTAAAGGCACAGCCACAAAATATGAAAATCACGAAGGCTTTGACTATATAGCTCTGAACATCCCCAACCCCAAGGACCCTATAGGAACAAAGGACCATATCTGTATCTATTTCCGGGAGAATCTCCTGGCTTTCTGCTGCGACTTTCCCGATGACAGCAGCGTGATAAGAGAAATGTTTGCACAGATCGAGCTGGAATCCCGGGAAGTGGGTTCTATAAGTCTGGAAAAAATTCTGAGAATCTTTTTCGACAAGCTCACCTACAATGATTCCATCATATTGGAAACTCTCGAGGAAGAGCTTTCCGATCTGGAGGAGGACTTAATCACTTCCAAAAAGAGAAGTTATATCAAAGAAATCATCTTTCTGAGAAAAAGAATCCTTTCATACAAGCATTATTACGAACAGCTTTCTTCTATCACAGAAGAGATCGAGGAGAATGAAAACAATCTTCTCACAGAGAAAGAAGTGCGGTATTTTCATATTCTGACCAACCGGGCGGAGCGTTTTCTCAACAGCACGGACAACCTGCAGGATTATGTGTCCCAGGTGCGGGAAGCCTACCAGACCCAGGTGGACATCAATCAGAACAGCATAATGAAGCTTTTTACCGTTATCACCGCCATCTTTCTGCCCCTGACACTCATCGTGGGATGGTACGGTATGAATTTTGACATGCCGGAATACAGTTGGGTCATGGGCTATCCGGCTGTGATAATTCTCTGTATCTGTGTGACTTTTGGGAGCATTTACTATTTCAAAAAACACAAGTGGTTTTAACCGGCCACGAGGACAGACCATTGCCGTTGCGGCAGCTGTAGTAGAACCCCTGCCCAATAGCTGGCGCAACTCAAGGCCCTATCCCCCCGGCTGCATAAAAAAGCCGCCTCCTTGATGGGAAGCGGCTTTCATACTTTTCTTCAGTTTCCTAATCCATACCCGTTGTTTTTCAGGTAACTGGTGATGGAGTTCTCAGCACTGCCGATATTTGTGGCATACCTGGTGCTGTAGGTTCCTCTGCTGACAGCCAGCCCCCCCTGATTGTAAGCGGAGAGGGCAACGGTCTTGTTTTCTCCGTATTGATCCAGTTTGTCCCCGATATACTTTGCCCCGAATTCGATGTTCACATGGGGATCAAAGAGTTCGCTTCTGGCGATTCCATATCGCTCTGCCGTTTTAGGCATGATTTGCATCATCCCTACCGGACCGGCGCCTCTGCCTACCGCATCGGCGCGGAATGTGCTTTCCTTTTGGGCCATAGCCATGAGCAGGATTTCATCCACATCGTTGATATCCCCTTCGTGTTTGAACAAGAATACCAACATGGCAGCCCACCCAGGCGACAGGTTTTTGTTTTTCGAGAGGATATAATTCACCAAACCCCTGTTGTAATCCGACTCTTCCTTATCAAAGAAGGTTTTTGCGTCAACTCCTGCCTCCGTGCTCACATATAGTCCGGAGTAATCGTCATAAAAAGCATCCCACCGGAAACAATTTTCACCGGTAAAAGCCCTCACCGGAAGGTAAAGGGTGTCTCCGGCCTGCAGCAATGGAAACTCCTCTAAATCCAGTTTTTCCACCACAAGCTCCGGGACCTCTATGAATTCCGATTCTGCCATCTCCTTGATTTTGAGGAGCTGTCCTCCGATATCCAGGTCCGAAGCGGTGAGCGCCACTCCCTGGAGCACCGAATCCGGGTCCGGATTCTTTTCCTCTTCTGCCATGGTTAGAATCGTAACATCCTTCAGCACAAGGGCTTCCGGATTTTCCAGGTTATTCTTCAGGACCTCCTCGGATAGGCCGGTTTTTACCGGCTCCTTTTTCAGAACTTTACATGTGCGGCTTTCCCAATCCATTTCAACTGAAAAACCCAAGATTTTGCCCATCTCCTCCGTCAGAGGCATATAAGCGGAACCCTGGTACAGAAAAAACGGATCCTCCAAATAATAGTTTGCCAGTCTACTTCCATTGATGTCGATATTTCTATTCAGAAATTGTCCTTCTACGCTCTCTTCAGCAAATATTGTAATGGTGGAAAAAAGCAAAATGGTTACGGAAAGCCACACAGATACCAGCTTCTTAGCCATACCTTTTTTCTCCTTTCTGCATACACGCAGATGTTGGTATGAAGGTATTTTATAATACCCGCAATATTAGTCTGAAGGTATTATACCATATTATAGTAATTTGTATACCCTTTTGGTGAAAGTTCTAATT
>CAYOYO010000053.1:0-12146 GCA_964408195.1 uncultured Oscillospiraceae bacterium
GGGGACAGACCCCTTGTCAGGTTTTCCTGACAAGGGGTCTGTCCCCGTGGCCGGTTATCTGATCAGAAGCACCTGCAAGTCGTTTACATTGGTTCCCGTAGGGCCGGTCACAAGGAGTCCGTCACACTGGTTCAATGCCTCATAGGAGTTGTTTTGCTCCAGCTCCTCCATCAAAGAAATGCCCTTCCCTCTCAGCACTTCTGCGGTGCCGCCGGTGACCATTCCTCCTGCCGCATCCGTAGGTCCGTCCGTTCCGTCAGACCCCAGGGAGAAAAACAGTACCCGGTCCATGCCGGCAATTTCTTCTGCTACTGCCAGTGCCATTTCCTGGTTTCTACCACCTTTCCCCTTGCCCTTTATCTTCACAACAGTTTCGCCGCCGGCGATGATTGCGCAAGGAGGTTTGGGAGTTCTCCCTTCAAAGACGATGGACTTGGCCAAGGTTCCGAACATCCGCCCGGCCTCTCGCGCTTCGCCCGAAAGCTCTGTAGACAGGATTTCTGTTGTGTATCCCAGCCTTTCCGCGGCTTTTTGAGCAGCTCTGCAAAGTTCGATTACATTGCCTGCAATCACCGTCTCACAGTTGTCTACTTCTTTCGGTGTTTCCTGCCGCAAAGCTCTCATGATTCTTTCATTGAATGCCAGACCATATCTCTCTGCGATAGCCAGTGCTTCTTCCGAAGTAGACCCGTCAGGATAAGCAGGCCCCGATGCAATGGTATCGAGCCGGTCACCCAGCACATCCGAAAGCACGATGGTAAAAACTCCTGCCGGAGAGCAAGCCTCTGCAAACCGGCCGCCTTTCACGGCCGAAAGGTGTTTTCTGATGGTATTGAATTCTACAATATTCGCACCGCTTTTCAGCATCTGTTCTGACACGAAGCTCAAGTCCTCCAGAGTAAGGCCGTCTAAAGGCTTTTCAAACAGGGCAGAACCTCCTCCGGATAACAGCAGAATCACCGTATCTTCTTTTTTCAAATCACTCACCATGGAAAGAGCCAGCTGGGTTCCTCGGAGGGAATTGGCGTCCACAACGGGATGACCGGCTTCTACGATCTGAAACCTGTCGATGGGCCCCTTGGCATGCTGATACTTTGTAAGGATCAGACCACGGGTGATACGGTCACCTAAAAGTTCCCCGGCCGCCTGAGCCATGGTCCAGGCCGCTTTGCCTATGGATATGACCAGCACACGGCCTAAAAAAGTTTTCCCATGCAGCGCTTTTTTCACGGCACGGTCCGGCAGGACTTCCCGGATGGATTCATTTATGATGGTCCATGCATCGTTAATCATCTATTTGCTCACTACGTTGACCGGCGTTCCGTTCAAAAACTGTTTTAAATTATCCACGGCAATGTCCATCAGCCGCTGCCGGGATTCGATGGATGCCCAGGATATATGGGGGGTGATGATGCAATTTTTCGCTTGAAGCAGCGGGTTATCCGCCCGGATTGGCTCGCTGGAAACCACATCCAGCCCCGCACCGGCCACCTTGCCGCTATTGAGAGCGTCCCTGAGATCCTCTTCCACCACCAAGGGTCCTCTGGAATTGTTGATGATCATTACGCCGTCTTTCATCTTTGCAATATTTTCTTTGTTGATAATGCCTTCCGTCTCCGGGAAAAGGGGGCAATGGAGAGTCACCACATCGGAAACTGCAAAAAGTTCATCCAATTCCACATACTTCAAGGTTTCGCTTACCAGATCCGGGTTCTTAGAGGGATTTACGGCAACCACCTTCATGCCGAGAGCCTGGGCAATCCTGGCAGTTCCCTGCCCAATCCTTCCCAGACCGATGATTCCCATGGTTTTTCCTGCCAACTCTATCAGGGGATAATTCCAATAGCAAAAGTCCGGAATCTTTGTCCAGTCCCCCCGCTTCACGCTGTCAGAATGGGCGCCGATATGATGGCACAGTTCCAGCAGGAGAGCGATGGCGAACTGGGACACTGCAACGGTGCCGTAATTGGGAATATTCGTAACCGGGATACCTTTTTCCTTGGCAGCGGCCACATCCACCACATTGTATCCGGTGGCCAATACGCCTATAAATTTCATCCGGGGACATTGGTCCATGGTCTCCCGGGAAAGAGGTGTCTTATTGGTGTAGACAATTTCAGCATCTCCGATGCGCTCTACGATTTTATCTGCGGGGGTCCTGTCATATACCGTCAACTCCCCCAGGGCTTCAAAGCCTCCCCAGGAAAGATCGCCCGGATTTTCTGTATATCCGTCAAGTATTACAATTTTCACGATCCTCATCCTTTCATGTCATGTCATCGAGTTTTGCCGGTAAGAGGCCTCAGTCCTCCACCAAAGCCCAGGCCCTGTTGATGACTCGCTTTGTGTTGGCCAGAATAATGTCTCCGTCTTCGTCTCCCCATGGCTTGACTTCAAATGAAAGAACCATGGGTTTTGCGGCATTGAAAAAGCCCTCCTCCTTCAGGACGGTAAAAAAATCCGCCAACTCCGCCACATCATTGGCGCTATGGGGGAATCCGAACCTGGGGTGCTGGTCGCCATAGGCTTCCTTCCCTTGCCGGATTACCGCATTCCCGATGTGAAGATGCTCAATATAAGGCCGGAGAGTGCGGATGACGAACTTTGAAGTCTCATAGGTGGTGGGGAAATGAGATAGGTCAATCATGAGTCCGAAGTTGTTGCACAGACATCTCATGTCCGCTGCGAACCTGGCTGCGTAGGGAGCCGGGCCGATGAGGGACCCTTTATCCATGTCAAAGTCAAACACCTCAAGGTTTACTTTCATATTCTTGGTTGCTGCATAATCGCAGACTGCCTTAGTCGTTTTTATCAGCTGGGCGTAAGCTTGATCTTTGGTGCTTTCTTCCCATTTTCCCGATAAAAAGGCGATGCCTCCGGCACCTAAATATTCTGCGTCGTCCACCGCCTCCATCAATGTGGCCTCTGCTTTTTTGCGACCTTCCTCGTCCATATCGTTTGGATTCAGTTTGGGACCAAGCAGTCTGGGTTGAGCGCCGTAGCAGACCTTCAGATGGGACTGTTCCAGCATCCTCCTTGCTTTTTCCCGCACTTCGTCATCGGGAAATTTGCAGACCTCTATGGCATCAAAATAGTCATCGCAGGCAATCCTGCGAATGGAGTCCAGAACATCGTAGCTGGTTCCGGGGTGGCTCATCCATTGAATGGTGCCTATTTGAAAATACTTATGGATTGAATCCTTCATTCTGTTATCATCCTTTCCGGTTGTTTCTAATTTGTGAATTAATTTATCATATCCGTCGACTTTGGGCAACAAAAGCATGCAATGAATGAACTCTGGATATCCCGATACCTTGGGAGGTTCCGGAGACGATTATTGCTTTAGGGTGCTGACGGGAGCTGCAGTTTTCTTCATGGAATCCATATCGATGGCAAGCACCAAAAGAGGCGGAATTCCGGCCCCGGCGGCAAAGCTGTTGATCAGCACCCTCACGTAAGGGAAAAGTTCCCTGTATACGCCGGTCTGAAGGTCGCTTTTATCCATATCCGGTTTGTAAGTAAAGAGGCCTTCCACTTCCATGGAAATCCCAAAGGGCAATTCTTTATCCTTGGCTTTTATCTCGATTTTGCATTGGCCGATACACTCGTTTTTCTCTTTGATGAAATGAACTTTAAAGGACTGTCTCTGCTCCAGCTCTATGGGGGTGTTGGCCGCCACTCTGTTCTTAAAATGCATCTCCCGAACTTTATAGTTCTTCAGTGTGAGTTGACTCATGGAATGCCCTCCTTGTCCGGTTGTTTCATGTCCCAACCGATATGAATTTCATTTTTTAATCAAATTATAGCACAAAAGAACGGAAAGGACAGACCCTCGGAGAGATGGAAACGTCGCACTCTCTTGATACGAAAGAATTTTTACGATATACTGAATTTACCATAAAAACAACAATCTTGACAATGGAACTTACAAGGAGGATTACATTATGCGGCCAGATAAAAACCTGCTCGATATGACCGGAAAGGTTGCCGTCATAACCGGAGCTGCATCAGGAATCGGTCTGGGTGTTGCCAAAATGCTCGCAGACTACGGCGCTTCCGTTGCCATGCTGGATGTTAACCCGAAGGGGGCAGAGGAAGCGGAAAAGCTCAGAAACGAAGGGGGAAAAGCCCAATACTTTCCTTGCGATATCACATCAAAGGCCCAGGTGAAGAAAACCGTAGAAGAAGTAACTGCCGTCTTTGGGAGGATCGATTTCCTGTTCAATAACGCCGGGGTTACCTTCCGGAAAACCGTGGTGGATCTTGCAGAGGAAGAATGGGATCTGGTTCTGGATGTGGGGCTGAAGGGCACATTCCTCATGTCGAAATACGTGATCCCCGTTATGGAGAAAACCGGCGGCGGAAGCATCGTGAACACCGGATCCGGCTGGGGCCTGAAGGGAGGCGACAAAGCCGCCGCTTACTGTGCGGTAAAAGGCGGAATCGTCAATCTGACCCGGGCCATGGCCATCGATCACGGCCCCCAGAACATCCGGGTGAACAGCGTCAATCCCGGGGATACGGACACCGCATTGCTCCGTGAGGAAGGCCGCCAGCTGGGAGAGAAGATCGACCAATTTCTGAAGGATTCCGCCAAAGGACGCCCTCTTGAACGCTTGGGTACTCCGGAGGACATCGCTCTGGCCGTCCTGTTCCTCTTCAGCGATATGGCAAGATGGATTACCGGTGCCGCGTTGGTGGTTGACGGCGGCGGCATCGCATAATACAGAAAGCAGAAGAAACACAAAATAGGAAAGATACAAAATAGAAGAAAGAGGAATGAAAATGGAGAGAAGCATCCGAGGTTTCAAAAATCACCCTTATATTCCAAATTCCGTCCCCGAAGTCCAGGAGGAAATGCTGAAGGAAATAGGGCTCTCCTCTTTGGAAGAACTCCATGCGGAGATTCCGGAGGATCTCCGGCTGAACCGCCCCATGGATCTTCCCCCGGCTATCCTTTCGGAATTTGGGCTGCGTAAGCACGTTGAAAGCATATTGGCACAAAACAAGACCTGCAAATCCAATTTGAACTTCCTTGGTGCAGGCTGTTATCAGCATTACGTGCCGTCCGTCTGCGACGAGATCAATTCCAGAGGGGAATTCCTCACCGCCTACGGGGGCGAACCCTATAACGACCACGGCCGTTTTCAGGCTCTCTTCGAGTATCAGAGCCTGATGGCTGAGCTCCTGGACTTTGACGTGGTAAACGTACCCACCATGGACGGAGCTCAGGCGGCGGCAACGGCCATCCGCATGGCCGGCCGCATAAACGGCCGCAAGGAAATCCTGGTTCCCAAAGCTCTGGACCGGGAAAAATTCCTGACCATGCGAAATTACGGAAGGCCTGCGGTTACCCTCATCGAAGTGGAATATGACAAGGAGACCGGCGGACTGGACTTGGCGGATTTGAAAGAAAAGCTGGGTGAAAATACGGCTGCCGTCTATTTTGAGAATCCCAACTTTTTCGGTGTGATTGAGGAAAACGGACAGGAGATTTCCCACCTTGCTCATGAGGCGGGCGCATTGAGCGTGGTGGGCGTGGACCCCATTACATTGGGCATCCTGGCTCCGCCCAGCCATTACGGAGCCGACATCATCTGCGGCGACCTTCAGCCCCTTGGCATCCATATGAATTATGGCGGAGGACAATCCGGTTTCATCTCCACCAGGGATGAGGAGCGGTTTGTTATGGAGTTTCCCTCCAGGCTCTTTGGCATTGCGCCAACAACCGTGGACGGTGAATACGGCTTTGGCGACGTGGCATACGACCGCACCTCTTTCGGCCACCATCGGGAACATGGAAAAGAATATGTAGGCACCCAATCTGCCCTCTGGGGCATCACCGCAGGCGTCTATCTGGCCACCATGGGCCCGACGGGAATGGAAGAAGTAGGCGACACCATAGTGAAAAACGCCCATTATGCCAGACAGCGACTGGCTTCCGTGGCCGGCATCCGTATCGATCGCTTTAACGGCGCCTTTTTCAAGGAATTTGTCGTCGACTTCTCGCAAACCGGGAAAACCGTGGCTGAGATCAACAAGCTGCTCTTGGAAAAAGGCATATTCGGAGGTTATGACCTTTCTCTTAACCATCCCGAGCTGGGACAGAGCGCCCTTTATTGCGTGACGGAAGTCCACTGCAAAGAAGATCTGGATCGGCTGGCCGATGCCTTAAACAGCATAGTCAACTGTGGCGGAAACAGGAGGGCATAGAGATGAAACGAATCGACAGAAGCAATAAAGTCCGCAGGTTCCATCAGGCCATGTGGAATGAGTCCATTATCTTTGAGCTGAGCCGGAAAGGGGAGCGGGGGATTCTGGTGCCCAAGGCGGAAGAGGAAGTTGAGAAAATCACCGGAAAGACGGAGGATCTGATTCCTTCTGCAATGCGGAGAAAGACGCCACCTGCCCTTCCGGAAATCTCCCAGCCAAGAGTGCTGCGGCACTACACCCGCATTTCCCAGGAGACCCTTGGAGCCGATGTAAATATTGAAATCGGGCAGGGCACCTGCACGGTAAAATACAGTCCCAAGATCAACGATCAATTGGCCCGCCTTCCCGAGATGACGGAGCTCCACCCCAGACAGGATCCGGAAACAGTGCAGGGTATTCTCCGAATCATGCACGAAACAGACCTCTATATGAGGGAAATCTCCGGCATGGATCGATTCACCTTCCAGCCAAGCGGAGGGAGCCAAGCCATTATGGCCATGGCCGCTCTTGCAAGAGCATACCATGAATCCAGGGGCGAAGGAGACCAGCGCAACGAGGTGATTACCACCATTTACAGCCATCCTTCCGATGCAGCGGCGCCGGCAGTGGTAGGATACAACATCATCTACCTTCATCCCGATGAAGACGGTTATCCGGATTTTGAAGCGCTGAAGGCCGTTGTGGGGCCCAAAACCGCCGCTTTTATCGTAGCCAACCCGGAGGACACAGGAGTCTACAACTCCAGAGTCCAGGAATTCACCGCCCTTGTTCATGAGCACGGGGGCGTCTGCGGATACGATCAGGCCAATGCCAACGGCCTTTTAGGCGTGACCCGGGCAAAGGAAGCCGGCTTTGATATGTGCTTCTTCAACCTGCACAAAACCTTTTCCACACCTCACGGCTGCGGCGGCCCGGCAGTCGGAGCTACCGGCGTGACGGAGAAATTGGTTCCTTTCCTGCCGGCACCCTTGATTGATTTCGACGGAAAGTCCTATTTTCTCAATTACGGTTTTGCAGATAAAGACCACGGTATCGGCAAGGTGCGCCTCTTCAACGGGGTTGCGCCTGTGGTGCTGAAAGCCTATGCCTGGATCCGGTCCCTAGGAGCGGAAGGCCTCTATGAAGTGGCCAAAGTGGCAGTACTGAACAACAACTACCTGTTCCAAAAGCTCATGGCCCTTGATTGCGTGGATGCCCCTTACACCAAGGGGAAGCAGCGGGTCGAACAGGTCCGTTACACCCTTGCCAAACTCTACGAAGACACGGGCATTACCAGCGGTGACATCCAGCGCCGGATGATGGACTTCGGCATGCATTACTGGACCAGTCATCATCCCTATTTTGTGCCCGAACCCATGACACTTGAGCCCACCGAAACTCCGTCCAAGGAAGATCTAGACGAGTATATCGAAACCCTGAAACATATATTTCATGAAGCTTATACCAACCCGGAGATCATAAAAACGGCGCCTCATAACAGCGTCTGCCACCAGATCGACGAGTCGGATATGGACGATCCGGAAAAATGGGCCGTTTCCTGGCGGGTTTACCAGCGAAAAGCCCAATAAAACAAAACAAGCCACGGGAACCGGCCACGGGGACAGACCCCTTGTCAGATTTTCCTGACAAGGGGTCTGTCCCCGTGGCCGGTTCCCGTGGTTTGTTTTTGATTTACAAAATATTCCTGTTCATAATTCATTCACATCAGAGACATACTAAACGCAAACGAAAACAGGAGGTCAGTGAATGGACAAATCAAATTACAACCACAGCATTAAGTGTTCGGTTACACAATGCTCCAATCATGCGCAGGGCGACGATTACTGTGCTTTAAGTCAAATTAAAGTAGGGACACATGAAAACGATCCCACGGACGTAAAGTGTACAGACTGCGAATCGTTTGAAACCGGAGGCATGCGTTAATTCCGGTTTAGCGCGGGAGACGGGATGGCCACGGGACAAACCCCGTGGCTATTTTTTCAAAACTCTCCTGCAATCGGTGCAATTGGAAAGCTTGGGGTTTGTTTAAAGCTTTCCGCTAACCGTTTATGTTAGCATGCAGCATATTTATGGAGCAATTCTTTTTTGATAGGCTAGTACTATGTTACTGCACATTGGGTGAAGGCTATGAATGGCGAAATTAACTATCTTATGATTGGTGCCCGGTTATTGCAAGAACGACAACTTTATAATTTGACCAGGGAAGAGATGGCTGAAAAGATTAACATCTCTCCTTATTTTCTCGGACAACTGGAAAGAGGAGAAAGAAAAATGAGTATCACAACACTCATAAAAATCTCCCGATGTTTACGCATCTCCATCGATTATCTAATTTTTGGTCATGGAGACAAGAGCACCTGCGAAACAAGCCAGGCAACGAAAGACCTAGGGACCCTGATAGATCGATTGAATCCAAGCGAGCAAAGAATATTGAGAGACGTTCTTCAGTTGGTGCTTCCTCATTTGCATCGGCAATAGAAAGACACGATGGAACAACATGCCTGAGAAAAGTGTAAGAGACACAGAAACAAAAGATGCACATGATGAAGCTATATCCGAAGAGGAAAAGCTTATTACTCAAATCAACTTTTTAAAAACTCGTCTGGATCTGCTTTACAAATGTAATCCCTATACAGACCCGGATGATGAAAAACTATCTGTCAGCCATCGTCTGGATGAATTGATCGTTGAATACATGCGCCTGTATGAAAAGAAGGTTTGATCTGCAATTAAAAACCCAAGTAAAACATATAAAATGCGATGAGCAGGACTCCGCCGGCCATGGCATATTTTAGGATTTTACTCAGCAAGCCGTATTTTCCAGCGGATGTAACTTTGCTGACGAATCCCACCGAAGTGCCGGCTATGATCACCAACGTACTATGGCCTATGGAATAGACAAGCAGGAGAAGCACACCCCAGGCAACATTTCCGCTCCGCGCCACGATGCCCAGAAGAACGACCAAAACCGGTGTTGCGCATGGCGAAGAAAAGACCCCTCCCAGAATACCCGTCAGCAAGGCACCCGCATATCCCGTCTTCGTGTTCCTGTTTGTTAGATAGGTAGAAGGGATGAAGTTATAAATTTCAAGGATTTGCAGCGCCATCAGCACCATTAAAATGCCCAAGGCGATATACCACCAGCTGCCGGAAGTGCCCATGAGCTTTCCCAGCAGGGAGGCCGCGGTCCCCAGAGCCGTGAAGGTGATTGCCATGCCAAGGGCAAAGGTCAGCGACAGCCGAAAGGATCTGCCGGTGTCCTTGTTCCCGGCCCCCCCCACATAACCGATCACAAGGGGCACGCTGGATAGAGAGCAAGGCATGACGGATGTGAGCACCCCTGCCGCCAAAGCAAGCACGGGAGCCAGCCAAACGCTCTCCTGTATGTGTTCCGACAGCAGCTGCAGCCATTGCTCAATCATTCTTCCATCCCCATTTCAAGAAGAATTTCCCGAATCTGCTCTTCTGTCATTCCACCTTCGTGAGTGGTATAAACATGAGCATCGGTTTCCTTGTCGCTGTACAGGATCATCCCGGACGCCTCCGGATCCTCCGGCACATAGGGATTCCCCTCCTTGTCAAAAAACATCAGCGTTGGGATCACCCGAATGGGATAGCCTTCCGCAAGCTCCGGAGATTCCCACACATCCATGTATTTAATGATTGCCTTGCCCTGTAGATCTCTGTTGAGCTTTTCGATGGTAGGAGCCAGCTCCCGGCAGGGAGGGCAGGATTCAGAGCCGAAATCAAGCAGAATAGGAAGGCCATAGGATTTCAACTTTTCAAAATCCAGATTTTCTGTGACAACAAGTGCAAAGTCCGGATTGCCGTTTTCCGCAAGTCCGCTCCCTATATCTCTTTGCGATTCCTTTACAAACCAGATGCCGGCCACCATCAGCAAAATTAATATGGGCACAACAACTTTCGCTGCTTTTTTCTTTTGATTGGTACCCTTGTCTTGATGATCCCCTAACAGTTTTACATCATCTGTTCCCAGTATTTCATCATCCATTACCGGCTTCTCATCTCCCATTCCCAGCTTTTCATCATTCATTCCCGGTTTCTCCTCCTGATCTTATAGCATCAGATCTTATGACCTCTGATCTGATTTCGGACCGCTTTTCAATCCTATTTTTCGATTTATACCCATTACTGCTCCGGTTGAACATTTTTATGTGTTTTTATATTCAACATCGGATCACCTTCGTGCTTTTCCTTGTTGTATTCACGCAAAGTACCACATTCCGCCGGCTCCGGCTTATGGTAGACATCTCTTAATATTACATGGAACACTGCCTGGCTTTTGTAACTTTATCACATAGGGAAATTTCAATTATGTTAAAATAGGGTACGAATAGGCAAAATAGAATAAAATCTTCCCCCATATGCAAAAACACTTCCGCAGTCTAAGAGTTAGAAATAGGGAAGGCTTGATAACAAGGTTTTCAAACAAGCTGTGGTTAGGAGTAAGCAGACTGTGGTTATAAACCATCAGAAAAGGAGATCGGAATGAAACGAGTTATATTCAGCACAGTCGCAGGCATCCTGATTGGATATTTATACTACAGATTTATCGGTTGTTATTCCGGAACCTGCTCGATTACCTCAGATCCTTTCGTGTCTTCTGTCTACTTTGGTATCATCGGCCTGTTGTTTGGTCTTGTGATAAAGAAAGAAACGAGGAAAGTCCAATGAAACGACCCTGGTACAAGTTTCTCTCACCTTGAATGATTATGCCTTTGCTGCTGGTGGCAGTAACGCTTTTGAGCTGGTTGTTCGGCTAACGGGTTCCCTTTAGGGGGCTGCATGATAATCAATTTACTTGAGGAGGAAACGAACTTGAAAAATGTGATTTTATTTTCTACAAAGACCTGACCCCATTGCAGAACAGCGAAGGAGTTCCTGTCGCAAAACAGAATCCACTATATAGAAAAAGACATCAATGCGGACGCTCAGGCCAGATCCGAACTGATGAGAAGGGGCATCAACGGCGTGCCCTCTTTTCTGATTGGCGAGGACATGGTTGTGGGCCTGGATCAGGCACGCATCCTGGCATTGGTGGATCATCGGCTAGCAATATGCCAAAATTGCAAAACGAGGATGCGTATCCCTACTAACAAGGGGAAAATTAAAGTCTCTTGCCCCAAATGCGGAAACACCTTTACCGCAGGCTCCGGAGCCTAAAGTTTGGCTACTTGAAGAGAAACAACTTTCTTGCCGCCGCCCACCTCCTGCCTTCCTACTTCCTGAAAGCCGAACTTCTCGTGGAATTTCAGGGACACCGGATTGGGCGGCTCTATATCGATTTCCGCGGTCACAAGGGGTACCCCGGTATTCCGGGCATGCCTGAACACCTCTTCATAGAGGAGACTCCCAAGACCTGCCGCCTGTTTCCGAAGGTCAACAACCACCCGGTCCACGTAGAGGAAGCTGGGATAATGGCGGGCAAACCATAGATAATTCACGCTGTCATAGTCGGCGCCTTCCCGGAACGCGAAGCAAAAGGCCAAAATCTCGCCATGACTTTCTACCACCTTACTGAGCTCTGCTTCCGCAATAAGATGTTCCAGTTTTTCATGCCATAGGGGAGAAAGAAAATGAACCGATTCTTCGTTGAGTCTCAGGATTGCTTCGAAATCCTGAGACTCTGCGGATCTGACCGTCATATCATTAATGTGAGTCTTTCCAATAATCTTACTATTTTCCAAAGCAGCAGCCTCCTTTATAGGTCCCCGGTCCAACCGGAAATTACACCTGCTAGTATACCGTAATCTGTTAAGGGTGCAAGCAGCCCTCAAAGTTGCTTCATATATTATAGGATACACCAAACCTGCCCTGAATCAACCATTTTTCTACAAATGTTTAATCCCGGTCACGGCAGCCACGGGGACAGACCCTTTGTCAGGTTTTCCAGCCACGGGGACAGACCCTTT